>SDWK01000301.1 GCA_004195335.1 Shewanella sp. | reverse complement strand
ATATCCAAGTGTAGATGCGGCTGTGACCGTCCGTGACATGGATGTCACGGCCGAGACTATAGGGATATACTCGTGTCGTGTCACAGAAGTATCTGCACATTCCCTCGCTGGAAGCGATAGAGAGCAATGAAGGAGCAACCTTCGAACACACCTCCCTGTACCAACAAGGTTATAAAAAAGCCCCGAAATAAATTCCGGGGCTGATACTCTAATCGTTATTAATACAACTATTTATACACCGATGGGTCGTCCTTATTAGGACGAGTCTTAAATCGGCGGTGTAGCCACATATACTGGGCGCGATTTCGATTAATTATCTGTTCGATGATCCCGTTGCCACGCTTGGCATCGGCTATCTCATCTTCACCGGGGAAGTTGTCCAGTGGCGCGAGTATCTCGATGGAGTAGCCCTTATCATCGTCATTACGTACCACGCTGAAAGGCAGCACCTTGGCTTTTCCAAGACGGGCTAGGGTTGTGGCACCTGTGATGGTTGCGGCTTCAGGCATGGCGAAGAAGGGGATAAAGGTGGCGCTTGAGCGGCCAAAATCCTGATCTGCGGTATACCAGATCACATCGGGACTACGCAGACAACGGACCATTTTTCGCAGATCACGCTTGGGGACTAAGGCTTTATTCGAACGAAGACGCCCCTTAACTTGCAAGTATTCCATCACGGGATTGTCGTGAGGGCGGTAGACGCCGACACCGGGTTGGAACTGACCAAAAATTCTGGCGCCCATTTCCAGTGGCAGGCAGTGAACCGCAAACAGAATCACGCCGTGACCGTCATTGAGAGTCTGTTCGACATGTTCCTGCCCCTTGATGGTCATATGGCGTTGAACTTTTTCATCCGACCACCACCAGGCATTGATGGTGTCGAAAATAGCCTTACCCGTCTCTTCGAAGTTACGTTTCAGTAAGCTCTGCTGCTCTTCGGCTGTCATCTTTGGAAAGCAAAGCTCTAAATTTCGCTTCGCCGTATTGACCCGGCTGCCCATAAGCGTCTTCGCCAATCGGCCTATCATAGCGCCTAGCTTCATCTGTATCTGAAGCGGGAGGAGTTGGGTAAGGCGCATTAAAGCGACACCAAACCAAAGAAGCCAGTATTTGGGGTGATATAAATGGGCTGAAAATTGGGCTTTCTCTACCACGGTAAACTCGAACAAATGGGAAATTAATGGGTATTCTATCGTAAATGTACACCGAAAAGTGGGAAAATTATCCGGTATTATCACTCCCATCCGCGCCTGTTAGTTAATGGCAAAATTAGGTACAATCGGTCATTAATTTTTAAAAAGACAAGAGTGTTATGAAGGTTTCTCTACCCGCATTTGAAAAAGCCAAGGTGTTAGTCGTCGGCGATGTAATGTTAGACCGTTACTGGACTGGCCCTACCGGCCGAATTTCACCTGAAGCGCCGGTGCCTGTGGTGAAGATCTCACAGATTGAGGACCGACCCGGTGGCGCGGCCAACGTCGCGCTCAACGTAGCAACCTTAGGTGGGCAGGTTAGCCTGGCTGGTATTGTCGGCAAAGACGAGGCGGCAGACTCGCTCACTAAAGGTGTTCAAGCCTTGGGCGTAGAGCCTAAATGGCATTGTGTCGAGGGAAAACCGACTATCACTAAACTCAGGGTCATGTCTCGAAACCAGCAACTTATCCGTCTGGATTTTGAGGAGGATTATCCTGAAAATGAAAGCTTGGCCTTGCTGGCACAGTCTGAATCTGAACTTGATAATGTGGCTGTGGTTGTGCTGTCTGATTATGCCAAAGGGGCGATAATCGACCCTCAAGCATTTATTCGAAAAGCCAAAGCCAAAGGCGTTAAGGTGCTGGTCGATCCTAAGGGGAGTGATTATTCACGTTACCGCGGAGCATCGTTAATCACGCCTAATATGAGTGAATTTGAAGAGGTTGTCGGTAGTGTTTCTTCAGAAGCCGACTTGGTTGAAAAGGCACAAGCCCTGCTTTGTGAATTCGATATCGAAGCTATCTTAGTGACTCGTTCAGAAAAAGGGATGACCCTTATTACTGTTGATTCTCCCGAGCTACATATTCCTACCGTGGCACGTGAAGTTTATGATGTGACGGGGGCTGGCGATACCGTGATTTCTGCGCTTGCGACTTCATTGGCAGCGGGTAGCGATCTACCTCAGGCTTGTGCTATTGCCAACACCGCAGCCGGTATCGTCGTAGCTAAGCTGGGAACCTCGACAGTAAGCAGAATTGAATTGATTAAAGCGCTGTCGATTAATCACGGCGAGTCAGGTTTTGGTGCCGTAAACGAAGACCAACTGGTTTATGCCCTTGAAGAAGCACGGCTTCGTGGTGAGCGGGTCGTGATGACCAATGGTTGTTTCGATATATTACATGCAGGGCATGTGAGTTACCTCAAACAAGCCAAAGAGTTAGGCGATAGATTGATTGTTGCCGTTAATGACGACGATTCGGTAAAACGTCTCAAAGGGGAAGGGCGTCCGGTTAATCAGTCGGATCGTCGTATGGCCGTTTTAGCGGGCTTAGCTTCCGTAGATTGGGTCGTACCCTTCAGCGAAGATACCCCGCAACGCATTATTTCCAGACTATTGCCGGATCTGCTGGTGAAAGGCGGAGATTATAAGATAGAGGATATCGCGGGTGGCAAAGAGGTGATTACTGCCGGTGGGTCTGTGAAAGTGTTAGGCTTCGAAGATGGCATATCTACGACCGCGATTATAGAAAATATCATGGCTAATCAGTGATCTGGTCGGCACTTGCGCTGAGTGCCAGCCTGTTTTGGACCGATATAGGTTCAAAGCAGGCCTTAGTTTGCGAAGTGCCATCGTTGCCATCTTGTTTACATGAGTTACCCTCCTCGGTTCGTCGACAATTACCTGCTGATTTTTCTGAATTTCATCAAATGCTGGGCCAAAGAGGCGCCTTAGTCATGGTGGTGGAAGATCTGAATATCGCTGGATTGATTCTTACCTCGCCCGAGAATATTCCCGGCTCACTCTCTGTCAATGTGTCCGGCGCTATTGTCTCCTTACCTCTTGAAAACCAGCCTCAGATGACCTTGTGGCATGAAATGGGTCACTTGCAGGCCAAGGTGCTACAAGATAGTGGCTTAATCGATGAACTTACGCCATACATGCATGAATGGCTGGCAGATTGTTATCTGGCCTGGCGAGTGGCGAAAGAGAAAAAAAGCTTAGGACTTGTTTGGCAACAATACCATCGAAGAAACATCGATGTGATGCAAAGCATAGATACCATGTCGCATTGGACTGTGCCGGTATTATCCCAGTTACTTAGCCGCTATTCGCTGCAGAAATTAATCGAATTCGAGACATTCAGTGATTTAATGAGTGACTTCTTACCTCGACTCGCAGCAGAAGACCCAAAGAGTCTTATTGAATTTTCCAGTCTGCTTCATCGAACCTTTAGTACCCAAGTGCTTCAGCCTCTACCTAACTATATGTTTTGGCGAAAAGCTGATTTGGGGCGTTATCTCGAGCCCACTCTGATTAAGCTGTTGGGCGAACGTGCGGCGGAGTTTTGGTTGCGAGAACGCAAGATGTTACTAGGCAATGACGTTTTTACCGAGCAAGTGACTTATCAAGCTGAACCTTAGCTGAACAAGGGGTAGAAACTCAGCATATGCATCAGCTTACTGAAGTAATCTCTAATCTGTTTTGATAGCATCTATGGCATCATAAACGATAAGATCGGAGGATCCGCAATGGCTAAGCGCTCAAAAGTTCAAACCGAGCAAACGATAAATCAAATTATTGACGAGGCGCTAAATCAGATCCTTATTCTTGGCTATGAGTCTATGTCATACACAACCCTATCCGATGCAACAGGGATAAGCAGGACAGGCATTAGCCACCATTTTCCGCGTAAAGTCGATTTTCTGACCCAGTTAGACCCTAACCTAGCCCAGTTATTCATTCGTGAGCTAGACTTCTCAGGTTTAACTCAGTTGGAACAGTCTTGGATGGTGGCATTAGCGCAACCAACCCATGCTGCGATATTGAGATTGTTTTTTAGCTTGTGCGGTTATTCCGGCAATCAAGTCACCCTATTTCGAGCGGTCAGTCTGACCAGAGAAACGGCAATGTCAGAGCTGGGCGTCGAAGGGGATAAGCTTGTCAGTGATCTGTTGGGCAGAAGCGCGGTAGCCTTGCTTGCTCAAACAACAGAAGCCGAGGCGGCTTAGCCGCTTGTTGTTTATATAGAGTGTAAGACATCAGTCAAAGAGATAAAAAGTCAAAGAAACAAAAAAGGAGCCGAGGCTCCTTTTTTGTGATTATCTGTTTCTATCAGCAGGCTATATGTTTCACGCGGCTCTGTTCTCTCGTAGCACCAGGGTAGGGCTGAAGTCGATATCGCCCTCATCATCGATGGTGACTAACTTGCCATCCTGCCTTGCTACCGCCGTCTTTTCATTCTGTGATTGTCTGACAAACAATAGTTGATAACCCAGTTTTGCAAGGGTATAGAATGCGAATCTTTGCGCAGTGGAAAGACGGTGCCAGTGCTGCTCTAAGTTGGGCTGAGTGATTCTTCTATCATTAAAATCTGCGAAAGAAGAACCCAGGGTCGATGCCTGCATGTTAAACACTCCTCACTGTCACTATTAAATAAGCCCAAACTTATATAAGCAGATGTTTAGTTTTTATGCAAGTGACAAAGTGATACCGCTTGAGCCTATATTTATCCTGAATTAGGTAATCTTTTGTTTTCTCTGAGCATATCAGCCAAAAGCAAGATTAAGTGAAAATAGAGAGAAATGTAAATTGATGTGAGCAGGGAGAGCCTCTAGATAAGGAGCATATCATCGCTCCTTATCCGTAGGGTCTAGGACCAAACAAGGTTAACATTTATTTGGTCGAGGGCCAGGGTGATTCATTGGGGTTAGAAATGCCATTGAAGGTAAAGGGTTTGGTAGTTACTGCCACCCCCAATACGACCAAATGCGGAACTGTTTTCATAAATGCCGGATCTATGGTGGATACTGTAACCCATCCACATATTGCTCAGATTATTATTCTTGAACAG
>SDWK01000299.1 GCA_004195335.1 Shewanella sp. | reverse complement strand
ATCAACATATCGCACCTATAACCAATAAAAAGAGCCAGCGATGCTGGCTCTATCTGAAAGAGAGGTTAATGTTAACTTACTCTTCCGCTGGTGTAACTTTGTTATTAATATATGAGTCAAAAACGATGCCTTGCTCATTGATATCCACGCCCATTTTCACCTGCATATCATAATCTTTCATCATCGAGAGCTCTTCGGGAAGCGGCTCACCCGTCATTTCAGCCAAGGTCACAATTGGCGTGAATAACTTTTTATAATCTAAAGCGATATTGTACAAACCATTATCGGTAAGCGGTTCCGCAGCCATCTGCTCTGCTATGGCCTTCGCCTTCTCACCATTGAATATAACTAAATGACTACCTTTCACTGCCATCTTAGGTTTAATGCCATACTCAGGCGGTAAAGGAAGCAGGTGAGAGAGGTCGATAACGCTACCATCTTGAGGCAGTTGAATATTGGCTAATTCGGGCGCGAAAGGTTTTACCATATTAAACAGCATGCTTGGATTATCGGCAGACAAGCTCACTATGGCATCGACACTCTCGAGTTGGGGCTCCCCATCAGTGTCGGTAAATTTATAATCAATAAGCGAGGCACTCACCCCTCTGACGCCATTTGCCATACCGGTAAACATGCCTAACATTGCCGGGCTCTGACCCGATAACTCCTGCTGAAACTCCTGCAGGACCTGACACTGGTATTGCGGCTGTAACAACTCATCCCAAACGGCAGTCAATGATGGCACCAGTTGGTTAAGTTCAATGCCTAATCCCATTGAGAACACAGAGTCTCCCGGGTTTTTAGCGTAATCGGGTATAAAACCACGCATTTTCTTAAGGGCATCAAGCAGGGTCTTATTCTTACTCTCTACTATGGTTGAGAAATCGAAGCTGCTCTGTTTATCCTCGATATTGGCACTATTTAACCCAAATACCGTACGCGGCCAATTAGCAGTGATCGCTGATAATTCACTGCGACACTCGGGGGTTCTAAACTCTGCAAGTGGGTCTTCACCCTCTTGTTCTGAGAGGGCTGTTATCTGCTGAGCCAGTTGATTGCCCTCTTTAGTAGTGATCGCTTTGACTATTTCCTGATGGTTTAAATAACCAATCGCCTCATCACTGAAACCATGGGTTTTTATAATCTGTTCTAAAATACCTGAATCGGCCAGTGAATTGGGAACGGGGCGCAAACCTAACGCTGTTTCCAGAGTAGGCTCATCGATAAATGCACTATTTAGGGTGACAGTAAGCAAGCCATCTTTCTGGGCAAACAAGAGCTCTAACTTATCGGGATCGCCTATATCGCTTAGAGTATAGACACGATAATCCAGACCTTTAAGGGTTCTAGTTTCATGACGATAACCACTGTCTTGCTCGGCCTTATCGAGCAGTGCCCATATCGCCTGAGGCTTCTCGACTTCAAATTTAACAACCGGCACGATGCCTAGAGTATAGAAGTAACTGCGGATCTGTTCCGCCAAACCAAACGTCTCGATAAATTGCTCACCGCTTTGCAGGCTGTCCATATATGAGCGACTCAGGCTCAAAAGAAATTTAGCTCTCGCATCGTTAGACTGCTCTAACTCTGCAAAAATCTCATCAGGAGCTGTCTTATAGCTTTGAGAAAGAGAGTTCACATAGGACTTGATTGGAAAAGGCTTCAGCTGACCGGAAAAGAGCGGTGTGTCGGAAGGAACAGAGGCCAGCACAATGTCAGATTGGCTGGAAGCAGAGCTTGGTTTTTCTTGACTCAACCAATACCCACCCGCACCAGCAGCGACCACAGCTGCTGCAATTAATAACTTCTTCATCGATTAAACTCCATTAAATTTGCTCGCGTCTACTTAACTTCAGATTCCCTGTAGACATAAGGTTTAAATATACTATAACGGGCGTATAAAAGGGAGTGATGGAAAGGGAAGCATGAACAGACTCTGAAATACGACCTGAATAGCCGCGTCGGGCTATTCAGGTGTAACGGTTTTTGATTAAGCAGGCGCCAGCAAGCCAATCAAAACCACTAGCTCACCTCAAGGAATGAAACGAGCGAGGTTTTTGTTTGCTGACAGCTCTGTCTGTGACTCTTAGTGAGTATCATCATAGGAGTGACGATAAGCTCAAGGAAGAACTAAAAATCATTGAGTCCAACTTAATAACGAACTCGATACAGAACAGCATTCTAAAACCATCTACGGGAACCACAAACTATAGACTAAAAAACACACTGTGTATAAGTTTGTGAGTACTTATGTACAAAAAATTAACAAAATAGAACTAAAGTATAACCTCAGAGGATAATTACTCATTAAATTAGCCAGATGACAGCGATGTCAAGAATACCCGGTTATCCACAATTGCGAGTTAAGCCGCTCATATCACTCGATGAATCTCTGCCAAAAAACAAGAGGAACGACTAATTAGTGGCTCCTCTCTATTACCGGTGAACCCGCTTAACAGGATTAAATCTCGAAATGCAGACCACACTCTCGTTTCAAACCGTTAAATCGCGTCTCCTCTTCGCTCATTCCCAACTCCAGCGGCTTGCTGGAATGCACATCTCCTACCGAGACGTAACCTTTCTCCCATAGGGGGTGATAGGGAAGATCATGCTCTGTGAGGTACTCATGTACATCTTTATTACTCCACTCGAGGATCGGCAGTATCTTATAGCGCGAACCATGGATAGCGAGAATAGGCAGCGCCTCACGGGTACTAGATTGAGCACGGCGCAACCCTGCAAACCAGGTCCCGACCTCCAGCTCACCCAGCGCTCGTTGCATGGGTTCGACCTTATTCATCCTGTTATATTGATCCAGGCCATCTAAGCCCTTCTCCCACAACAAGCCAAAACGCGCCTCTTGCCAGGCTGGTGTCAACGGCGATGCAAACACCTTAAGGTTTAGCTTTAATCGCTCGGTTAACTCATCGATAAAACGATAAGTTTCAGAGAAGAGGTAACCGGTATCGGTCAAAATCACCGGGATATCAGCCTTGCGCTCACTGACGAGGTGCAGCATAACGGCACCCTGTATCCCAAAACTTGACGACAGGGCATGATTACCCGGCAAATATTCGAGCCCCCAGCTAACCCGTTGAGCCGGGGTTAATTCAGACAAAAACTGATTAATACGTTCAAGTTCAAGCTTTTGCTCAACTTGTGGCGCGGTCAATAACGCTAATAACTCATCGGCAGAGACAATGGATTGCACCTTTACGGAGTTAGTCATGGAAGTCCTTAGCGGCATCGAGAACCGCTTTCACTACGCCTGAGCGAACCGTGAAATTACCAAAGGTTTCCCCCTCTTCACGCTCGCTCACATAGCGAGCGAACAGTTGGTCGAGTTCAGATAAGATCTCGGCTTCCTGAATATTTTCACGATAGAGCTTATTCAGTCTGGTCCCTTCAAAGCTCGCTCCAAGATAGAGGTTATAGCGACCCGGCGCTTTACCCACTAGACCAATTTCGGCGGCAAAGGGTCTGGCACAGCCATTAGGGCAACCCGTCATTCGGATCACTATGCCTTGATCGGCAAAACCATGCTTCACCTGCAAGGACTCAACCTTAGTCAGAAAATCGGGGAAGTAACGCTCCGCCTCGGCCATAGCCAGCGCACAGGTTGGCAAAGCCACACAGGCGATAGAGCGGCCACGGGTTTCGGAGATAAGCTTGCCCATCAAACCGTGACTGCGGGCCAGAGCCTCGATCGCGTCTTTATCTTCCTCGGCAATGCCGGCAATGATAAGATTTTGATTTGAGGTCATTCTAAAATCACCTTTATGGATTTTAGCTATCTCTCTTAAGCCGGTTTGTAGTGGCTGACCCGGAAGATCTTTGATTCGACCCCCTTCGATGAAGAGTGTCAGGTGCCATTGGTTATCGACCCCTTTGATCCATCCATAACGATCGCCGCGATCACCGATCACCACATCGCGTTTAGGCTCAAACTTAACGCCAGCGCGCTTTTCAACTTCAGCCTTAAATGTCTCATAGCCATGCTTGACGATAGTGTACTTAAGGCGTGACTGCTTACGGTTCGAGCGATTACCCCAATCACGTTGAACGGTCAAAATGGCTTCGGCAAATTTCAGGGTGTCTTCGGCTTTGATGTAGCCAAAATCATCGGCAAGACGTGGGAAGGTCTCGACTTCACCATGGGTCGAGCCCATACCGCCGCCAGCGACCAAGTTAAAGCCTACAAGCTCGCCCTCTTCGGCTACGGCGATCAGACCCAAGTCATTGGTGTAAACGTCGACATCGTTATCTGGTGGCACGGCAACGGCCATCTTAAACTTACGCGGCAGATAGGTTTTACCATAAACGGGTTCAACCTCATCCCCCTCACTGGTAGCCACTTTATCATCGCCTAACCAGATCTCGGCATACGCCTTCGTTCTTGGAAGGTAGATATCTGACAGCTTTTTAGCCCAGTAATAAGCCTGCTCATGCAGTCGTGACTCGACAGGGTTTGGATTACACATCACGTTTCGGTTTACATCACCGCAAGCCGCAATAGAGTCTAACGCCTTCTTATCCAGACTCTGGATCAAGGTTCTGAGGTTACGCTTCGAGATGCCATGATATTGAAAAGTCTGACGCGTCGTGAGTCGGATGCTGTTTGAACTGGTCAATGTCGATGAGATCTCATCGACACCTAACCACTGCTCAGGTGTACACACCCCACCAGCAACACGGGCACGTAACATGAAGCTATAGAGAGGCTCTAACTTCTGCTCCTTACGCTCATTACGTAGATCTCGGTCATCTTGCTGATAAAAACCATGAAACTTGATTAACTGCTGGTCGCCCTCGCTAAATGCGCCGGTGACCGCCGTATCGAGCCCTTCAGCTATGCTTCCTCTGAGGAAGTCACTGTCGGTCTTCAGGTGTTCATTTATCGATAATGTCTCTTCAACTTTTTCTACTGTCATGGCAAAGTCTCACTCATTCTCTAGGTGTAACGCTCCATCTCGGGGCACCACATCAATATTCTTAATCGTCTCAATCACACTCAAGGGATCCGCTCTGTGTCGAATCACGCCACG
>SDWK01000290.1 GCA_004195335.1 Shewanella sp. | reverse complement strand
TTATTGTTTTTTACGTGAACAGTGATAATTAACTCTATAAACGGATGGGGTTTGGCATTTGCTGGGTACTTTTTAAGTCTTCATTGAATAAAAAGTTACTTGTTAGTGCTATATATTCATGACTGGAGTGAGTTTGATACAGAGGGTGATATGAATTCGATATCGGAACAAATTATTGAGGCACTCGGCATCATGCTTTTAGGCATGGGGCTGGTATTTGTGTTTCTAACCATGCTGATCTTAGGCATTAAGTTGGTGGCTTACAAATTTGCCCCACAGCCCATTGAACGTAAAGCGCTAGCTGAAAAGAGCGATATAGCTCCCGCACAGGGCGTTGATCCCCTGATTGTTGCGGTTATCACTTCCGCCATTCACCAATATCGTGCAAAAGCATAATAGAAAATACTAGTAGGGAGTTTTTATGAGCAAGCCACTTGCGTTAACTGATGTTGTCTTACGAGACGCACATCAATCAATCCTCGCCACTCGTCTTCGCACCGAGGATATGCTCCCCATTGCACCACTATTGGACAAAGTCGGTTTCTGGTCGTTGGAATCTTGGGGTGGAGCCACATTTGACTCCTGTATTCGCTATTTGGGTGAAGATCCTTGGGAGCGACTCAGAGAGCTAAAGAAAGCGATGCCAAATACACCACAGCAGATGCTACTTCGTGGACAAAATCTGCTTGGCTATCGTCATTATGCTGATGATTTGGTACGTAAGTTTGTCGAAAGAGCTCATATCAATGGCGTGGATGTCTTTCGAATCTTCGATGCCATGAATGACGTTCGCAATCTGGAAACCGCGGTAAAGTCCGTTATCGACGTTGGCGCACATGCACAGGGCACTATCTCCTATACAACTAGCCCGGTTCATACCCTCGAAACTTGGACCGACATGGCTAAGCGTCTGGAAGATATGGGCTGTCATTCCTTATGTATTAAAGATATGGCTGGATTGCTTAAGCCCTATGATGCGTTCGATATGATCAGTCAGATAAAATCTCAGACCGATCTGCTCGTTTCAATGCAATGTCATGCAACGACAGGACTAAGTACGGCGACATACCTTAAGGCTATCGAGGCCGGGATTGACGTGCTGGACACCGCCATATCGCCTATGAGCCAAACTTATGGGCACAGTGCAACAGAGACGTTAGTTGCTATGGTTGAGGGGACTGAGAGAGCCACAGGTTACGATATGGCTCTGCTTGAAGAGATAGCCGCTTACTTTAGGGATGTACGAAAAAAATATGCTCAGTTCGAAGGTGAGTTAAAAGGGATTGATTCTCGTATTTTACGTGCTCAGGTTCCTGGAGGCATGTTAACGAACATGGAAAGTCAGCTTAAAGAGCAGGGGGCTGGTGATAAGTTAGATCAAGTACTGGAGGAGATCCCAATAGTGCGTGAAGACTTAGGCTTTCTGCCATTGGTTACTCCCACTTCGCAAATAGTGGGCACCCAAGCGGTGATTAATGTGTTAACCGGAGAGCGCTATAGGACGTTGACTAAAGAGACCGAAGGCGTGCTTAAAGGCGAGTATGGTGCGACACCAGCGCCAGTTAATGCAGCACTTCAAGCCAGGGTTTTAGATGGACGCGAAGCCATTACCTGTCGTCCCGCAGATCTGCTGACTGCCGAATTTGAAAATCTTAGCGCTGAACTCATTGAGAAGGCGCGCAGTGAAGGGCTTACGCTGGCTAAAGAGTTAGCCGATGATGTGTTGACCTATGCGCTGTTTCCGCAAATAGGCCTTAAGTTCATCAAGCATCGTAATAACCCCGATATGTTCGAGCCCAAACCCGAGTGTGCGGCGCAAGTTAAGGCACAAGCGAGTTCTGTAACGGCCTCGAATACTGAGCGCGGGCCCGAGACATACACGGTAAACGTACAGGGTCAGAGCTTCGTTGTTGAGGTCTCTCCCGGTGGCGATATCAATCAAATTACCCCCAGTGAGAACGTGGTACCTTTCGTGGCCCCTCAAACCAGTGCGGCTGTCGCTCAAGCGCCTGTTGGCGAAATAAAATTAGAGATGAATGCGCCTTTGTCCGGCAATATATTTAAGGTCAATGTACAAACTGGCGATGCCGTTCGCGAAGGTGATGTGGTTATCATCTTAGAAGCGATGAAAATGGAAACCGAAATCAGGGCCCAGGCTGATGGCGTCATCAGTAAAATATGGGTAAAAGAGGGGGATTCTGTCTCCGTTGGTAATCAATTGCTTGGCATCGCTTAGGAGGTCAAATGGAAGGATTAATCGCATTTTGGTCTGAGTCAGGCATTGCAAATTTTACCCCAGGGCAGCTACTGATGATGGGGGTCGGAGCCTTGCTTCTGTACCTATCGATTGTGAGAGGTTTTGAGCCTTTACTGCTACTGCCTATTGGTTTTGGTGCTATTTTAGCTAATATTCCCAATGGCGGCTTTACGGAGGAGGGCGGGCTACTCTATTTCGCCTACCATGTAGGGGTTGAAACCGGAGTATTTCCACTGCTCATCTTCATGGGGGTCGGTGCGCTGACCGATTTCGGTGCCTTGATAGCCAACCCTAAGATGTTGCTTCTTGGGGCCGCTGCCCAATTCGGTATCTTTGCCACATTAATTGGCGCAATCGCCCTTAATTATGTTCCTGGGTTCGAGTTCACGATGCAAGATGCTGGTGCGATCGCCATTATTGGTGGTGCCGATGGCCCTACGGCTATTTTCTTGGCCTCAAAACTTGCCCCTGATCTTTTGGGGGCCATTGCTGTCGCAGCTTACTCCTACATGGCATTGGTTCCGTTAATTCAACCACCGATCATGAAGTTGCTAACGACAGAGTCTGAACGTCAGATAAAAATGGAGCAACTGCGTGAAGTGAGTAAGAAAGAAAAGATCATCTTTCCGCTTATGGTGCTGGGTTTAACCATTCTGTTTCTGCCAGCGGCTACGCCACTGGTAGGCATGTTTTGTTTGGGAAATTTGATGCGTGAGTCTGGTGTTGTCGACAGATTATCGAACACGGCTCAAAACGAATTGATCAATATAGTGACCATCTTCCTGGGTTTAGCCGTGGGGTCTAAGCTCTCGGCGGATCAGTTTCTACAGCTCGAGACATTAGGCATCTTGCTCCTTGGCGCCGTTGCATTTGCAATTGGCACTGCCACTGGTGTTTTGATGGCTAAACTCATGTGTAAGCTGTCAGGGGGGAAGATCAACCCATTAATTGGTGCGGCGGGTGTCTCTGCGGTTCCAATGGCTGCAAGAGTCGTAAACAAGGTAGGTTTAGAGTCAAATCAACATAACTTCTTGTTGATGCATGCTATGGGGCCTAATGTTGCGGGTGTGCTGGGCTCGGCTGTCGCGGCAGGTGTCTTGATTGCTGTATTGGGTTAAATGATTCTGAGATGACATCAAGAGGCCTACTCACTCTCAAACATTGATCTAAGTTCTGTGGCCAGTTCACCAGCCCAATTTATTGAAGTCTCGCAGATTAATATCGCGAGATTTTTTTTATGTTTTTTTACCTGATTTATGTTGATTTTAATGCGAAATTTGGTGGTAACCGCTGTTTTCAACTTTTGTCTGGTTTGGGTATTTTTAGCCTCTTTGATTTAGATCAATGTCTCTCTAAGCCATTTAAGGTCTTATAAGGGTGATCGATATCACATATGCAACTCTTGGTTGCGGGCTATTGTAGCTGGTTGGGTATTTTTTAGGGGTGCGTCACAATTTAAGTGGCATCATTTAGTTTTATTCTACCGAGCCGTTACGAACATATTTAAGAGGTGTACATATGGAATTATTACCGAACTGCTATACGGATCTATGTATCAATGGAAAGTGGTTTCATTACGATCATGGTGAGACATCGGTGTTTATGCTCAACGGTGGAGCTCCATTGACGTTCGAACTGGAAAGTCAGCCTACGACTGAAGATGAGCTAGAGCGTCACTTAACGGTTATCTCAAGTAATATGTAGTCTTGCTTATATTTCACCGATTAGATATATCACTAGTTTAAAACGTTAAACTAGTGATATTTGTATGTCATGCCAACTGGTATTAACCACAGCACTTCTTGTATTTAGTTCCACTGCCGCAAGGGCATAGATCATTTCTGTTGGGCTTTTTATCAAAACGAGTGGTTTGTGGTTTATTGAGTAAGCCATCTAATTCACCGATGTTCTCTGCTGCTTCTGCGTTAACCTCAATATTGGCCAATAAGTTATGTTGGCTCAAGATAGCCTCGACTTCATTTTGACGCGCCACTGACTGGACCATTAAGGTCAATGGATTATCACTGGTGCCCGGTTTAGCCACTCGTTTAGTGTTATAGCCAAAACTTTCATGTTTAGGCTTTGGGGTTTGACGCCCTTTAAAGAAAAATTTATCTGACATGGGACCTTCTAAAACTACTTATATTAAATGGATCGCGCTAAATTGAGAGTGCTTATACTATAAAAGCCGATCAAGATAAATCTAAGCATGGCATTTTCAAGAAAAATGTCATTGATGCAGGAGAGGAGAAAGTGCATTAGCTTCGTATATTTTGCTCGGCTGTGATCCACAACAAGAAGCCAAGAGAGACGATAATGGTTGTGCTGATGGCAATGATGTAGATAAAGCCTTTCTTGCCCTGCTTCAGAGGGACGCCATTAAAATGTAGAAACAGTGTCCAAAACAGGCATAAGATTATGGGGAACAGGAAGAATTTTGCCATATATAATGTTTGCCTTTTACTCAGGATGTTGGGGTTGTGGGGGAAAGTATAATACTAATACCAATCGGTATAAAGATGTGATCGCTCAGCGAGAATTTAGCGCTTCTGAGGCAAGGCCATTAATTGCTCCTCGGCTCTGGCATCCTGCTTCGCTCTACCTCCTACATCCATGTAGTCGTGCATAAATGGCATTCACAACATCTGACCTCCAGGGATGGAGGAAATGTCTTAAGTCTGTCGGGAACATACAAGACCATGTTGCTCGCAACGAGTGAAGAACATAGTTATTCTACGTTTAAGCTCGTTAACACGGCATCAGATGCGCTAAAACTCGCCTTTCAGGAGTGTTTTT
>SDWK01000407.1 GCA_004195335.1 Shewanella sp. | reverse complement strand
TGTGACTCTATGATGTTCTCAATTTTACCTTTATCGATATTTCTCAGAGAGGAGATTTCGGTGAAGATCCTATCTTGTACATCGATGGGCATGTTCATCGTATCCATAAACATGTAGATATTGAGAGTGTCTCCTTGATTAAACAGGTCAGTCAGCCTCTCGGCCTCAAATTCTACCAGTGAATTCATAATCAGTATCTCCAATTCAGATCTATCAATAAACGTCTTTTTGATAGGTATCTTTAAGTCTTAGCAGTTTGAATCGTGAAGGCTATAACTTTTGGGTGTTAAGAAAGCCGTTTTTAGCTCATAAACTCATAAAAAACTGAAAGTCTTTCAGTTCTCCTAGTCGCTTTCGGTTATTTTGATGCGTTTTACGGGGTTTCGACTAACCAAACTGAAAGTTTTGTGTAACTCCAGTGAAATGCCTGATATAATTTATTTCAAGAAGTTGGTGGAATGTCTATCTCTTCCTACTCAGGAAAGTGTCATCAAAGAAATGACATGCCTCAGACCCTACAAAAGTAATTCGGAGTTGTTATGGAAATTCAAGAATACGAAAGCGCATACTATCAAGTACAAGATGAAGTGATCGAATCTTTGCCTGTTGAAATGGATGAAGAAGCGTTTTTGGATTAAGGAGTAATCCATCAATTCAAGAGTTAGCCAGCCTTGGCTGAGAAAAAATAGCAACCTCAGGTTGCTATTTTTTTGCCATTTTAATACCGGATTAAATGTCCGATATTCTGACTCTAATGCAGGTTACCCTTTTCAGGCAAAATCTCGATAATCTCCCACTTAATGCCTTTCTTGTGGAGTCTGATGGTTCTGTCGTCTATCCAAGATTCCCCTCCCTTCAAACCATGCATCTTGACGATAACGGTGACGTCATCGGTAAACTTTCTGAAAAAATCGATGTCAATCTCTTCGATCTCAATCTGTACTTCAGTCATCGAAAGATTAAGGACATGGCGTTGAACCGAAGCTGCAATATGATAATGTGCTAACACTTCTTTCATCGGTTCATTAACAAACTGAAGCGCTTTGTCGACATCTCGCTCAACATAGATAGCGTTAAAAAATCCGAGAGATACCTCTTCCGGGGTTCTTTTAGACTCGCGATTTGAAGACTCAGGGCTACAGCCGAAAAGAAAGGTTAAGCACAGTAGGGCGATTATTCTCATACGTCTATTAAAGGATGTGTTTGAGCCAGTATCGCTATTGTTATTTGAAATGGCAAGTAAGCTTAAGTGTAAAAATGTTTTATAAAGCTTGACCTATAATTCTAAATAAGGCATACCTTAATGAATAACTTTTAATGGTTATCCACAAAATCTGTGGACAACTATGTTGAAGACTAGATGCATAACTTTTAATCTATTGATTTTAAGGGTTTTAATTGCCTGGTTAAAAAGTGACGCATTCAAGTGCCGAAGTATTATATTCAGTATTCATTCAGGTTTAAAATATTTTAGCCTAAAAAAAAGCCTGTCAATGACAGGCTTTTTTTTTGGAACACTTATGCCACTCTTCATTTATAAAGAGCCCAAGGGTCAAAGATGCTCCCGGCATCTAAATGACATTTCCTCCGTCCTTGGAGGTCATGGAATGAAATAGGCGTTGTGTCTGGTCACTCTATCTTAGAGAGGCCTTTATTCCTGTTGAGATGCTTGGATGGCAGTAAGTGCAATGGTATAGACAATATCATCAACCAAGGCGCCTCGAGAGAGGTCATTAACCGGTTTACGCATACCTTGAAGCATTGGACCAATACTAATAAGGTCAGCGCTTCGTTGAACCGCTTTATAGGTCGTATTACCTGTGTTTAAGTCCGGGAATACAAATACAGTCGCTTGACCCGCTACAGGGCTGTTAGGCGCCTTCGACAGTGCAACGTTTGGCATGACGGCTGCGTCATATTGTAGCGGTCCATCGATAATTAGGTCAGGACGCTTCTCTTTGGCTATACGGGTCGCTTCACGCACCTTATCAACATCAGAGCCAGTACCTGAATTACCGGTAGAGTAACTGATCATCGCAACTCTTGGCTCAATACCGAAGGCTGCAGCAGACTCGGCTGATTGAATTGCGATGTCGGCCAATTGTTCAGCGTTTGGATCTGGGTTAATAGCACAATCACCGTAAACAAGTACTTGATCTGGCATCAACATAAAGAAGATGGATGAGACTAAGCTTGAACCTGGCGCAGTTTTAATTAATTGTAGCGGAGGTCGAATAGTATGAGCTGTGGTGTTAACCGCACCCGATACAATGCCGTCGACTTCGCTCTGTGCCAGCATCATAGTACCCAGTACCATGTTGTCTTCCAGTTGCTCGCGGGCAACGACTTCCGTCAGCCCTTTATGGCGACGCAGTTCAAGCATAGGTTCGACATAACGCTCACGCACCGATATCGGCTCGATGATCTCGACACTTTCACCTAAAACGACACCTTGGCGAACGGCAATTCGTTCAATCTCTTCTCGATTACCAAGTAACACACACTTAGCGATACCACGTTCAGCACAAATACTGGCGGCTTCAATTGTACGTGGATCATGACCTTCAGGCAGAACAACGGTTTTACGTGCTGCACGTGCAAGTTCAGTCAGTTTGTACCTGAATGCTGGTGGTGACAAACGGTGTTCACGGGGTGAGTTCTTCGTGACGGTAGCAATCCAATTTTGATCAATATGACTGGCAACGTACTCCTGAACTTCTTCGATACGCACTGCGTCATCGACAGGAACTTCATGATCGAAACGTTGGATATTGAGTGAGGTTTGCCATGTGTTGGTATCAATCAAGAATACTGGCATGCCCGTCTCGAAGGCTTGTTCACACAAGGTCATTATTTCTGGCTCTGGCTCATAACTACCGGTCAGTAATAGTGCACCTACTTTGACACCATTCATGGCTGCTAGGCAGGCCGATACGATGACATCAGAGCGGTCGCCGGAGGTCACGAGTAGTGAATCGGTCTTAATATGAGTGACCATGTTTGGAATGCTTCGGGCACAGAACGTCACTTTGCGCAGGCGACGCGTGTGCATTTCGCCAGCGTTGATGATCTTAGCACTTAAGTGCTTGGCTAGATCGGATGCGCGTGGGGCAACCAGGTCTAAATTGTATGGTACGCTACCAAGAATACGGAGTGAGCTCTTTCCTGGAAGTTGGAACATGCTCGCTGCATGAGGACGTTGTACATCCGCATGATCAAAGACTTCAGATAGGTCTGGACGTGCACGACCTTCATTATCTACCGGTGCTCCAATCTTATTTACAATCGCGCCGATAATACGTTTGTTCTTGCTTCCGCCCCATGAATTGTGTGCAATTTCAAGACGGTTCATTAGTTCTGTTGCACTTTCATTGCCAGGTGCCGCCACAAAAATGATATCTGCATCAAGGGCCTTGGCAATGGCGTGGTTTATCTCGTTGGAGAATGGGTGGTTTCTGGTTTGAACCAGACCTTCCACAACAAGTGTCTCGCTTTCATCGGCATCTTCGGTAACACGAGCAATGATCTGCTCCATCAGGACATCGGTTTGATCGCCACGAATTAAACTTTCTGCATGTACCATATCAAATGGTTCAAGCGGGTTTACAGTGGGTGATTTACTTAAGATGGTTGTTGAACGCTCAGGCCCAGTATCATGCGGACGCTGCTGTGCAATTGGTTTGAAAAAACGAACTTTAACACCGTGATGTTCAAAAGCACGAACGAGTCCCAAACTAATAGAAGTTAGACCGACACCTGTGCCGACAGGAATTAACATAATGTTGCGAGACATAAAAACCTCATTGTGACGCTTTGAAGGCGCATCTTCGATACGCCTAACGGTTTGCTGCTGACCGATGAGCTATGGGTCAGCATATTCTTTACTTGCTGAGAAGACTCATAGCATCTTCAGCGATAACCCACTCTTCGTTGGTTGGGATAACCAGAGCAATTGGGCCATTGTCGGTGGTAATTTGACCTTGCTTACCGAAGCGCGCCGCCTTGTTACGCTCGTCATCAACTTCAAAGTTAAAGATTTCAAGTAGGTTAAGCACCTTAGCTCTAATTAGATCTGAGTTTTCACCGATACCACCTGTGAATACTACGGCATCTAACTTTCCTAATGGGACAGTATAAGAAGCGATATATTTAGCCAGACGGTAGCAGAAGATCTCAAGTGCTAATGTTGCACCTTTATGACCATTCTCATAACCCTCTTCGATGCCACGGCAATCGTTGGTTAGTTCTGATATACCTAATAGTCCACTTTGCTTGTTCATCAGGTTGTTGACTTCATCTAAGGTGTAACCCAGACGGCTAACTAAATGATGAATGATCGATGGGTCGATATCACCACAACGTGTACCCATGACCAAACCTTCCAGTGGTGTCATACCCATAGAAGTATCGACACTCTTTCCGCCTTTGATAGCAGTAACCGAAGCACCGTTGCCTAGGTGAGCACAGATAATGTTAGTGTCTGTGATATCCTTACCGAGTGCTTTAGCCGCTTCACGGCTAACGAACAGGTGACTCGTACCGTGCATGCCATAACGACGAATAGCATTTTCACGGTAAAGTTTGTAAGGAAGGGCATAGATAAAAGCTTTTTCCGGCATGGTTTGATGGAACGCAGTATCAAACACGGCGACCTGTGGAAGGTCTGGGAAAGAAGCCTGAGACGCGCGGATACCGATAAGGTGAGCAGGATTGTGAAGTGGTGCCAGGGCCGCACAATCTTCGATGCCGTGAATAACTGACTCATCGATGATTACAGACTGAGTGAACTTCTCGCCACCGTGTACAATTCGATGTCCGATTGCATGGATTTGCTCGGCAATTTCTGGGTGATCACCCAGAATATTGTTAACGATATATTCGACAGCTTCACGATGGGCTGTAAATGCGCCCAATTTCGCTTCAGACTTTACGCCGTGAACTTTCCATTTTATGCGAGAGTCTTCCAGACCGAAGCATTCAGCAAGACCCGAGATCTGGTCATCACCTGTAAGGGCGTCGATAATCGCAAATTTTAATGACGAGCTACCGCAGTTAAGTACCAATACCAGTTTGTTTGACATGTTTAAACCTTTTACAATGTAGTGAGCTTAAAGCCACTGAACAACAATGACTTCATTGACAATTATTGTCGAAGTCGCTAGAAATGCTCTGATACCAGAGCGAGGAACTACCCATTAGCAACTACAAGGCCTTAGGGCTCTATTGCAGCTTGTGCTATGGTAAAAGCAGTATCCCAATAAATTAGGTGTAAAATTGATCATTAAAGTTTTCAAAACCTTGGGCGAAGGTCATCGATATATGAAGACTTGGCCTATGGTCAGACAACTTAGTTTTTATTTTCCTGAGTATCGCGTCATTCGCGCTACTCAGATAGCTGTACCCTTGATGCCACTTCTTGCTCTGTTGGCCGCATCGAGTCAGCTGTATATTCATGGTTGGGCTTTTTTGCCCCAAGCTATCACTATCGGACTATTTTTTATCAGCCTGCCAATTCAAGGTCTACTCTGGCTTGGTTGGCGTGCTCGTCATCCTCTACCGTTAACGTTACTCAATTGGTGTGACCAACTGACGACCAAATTAACGAGTATGGGGATTCCTTGTCGTCCCGTGGGGCCGAGAGCGTGTTATCTCGACATGGCGTTAATTTTAAAGTCTGCTTTTGAACGTTTAGATAAACATTATTGGGAAGAACTTTAATTATTATAGTTGCTGATCTCTCGACAACATTGTTATCTAAAACATTTAGTAAATGGCATTTATGCCAGCATCAATAAAGATTTGTTTAATCTTTTCCATTGTTTCGCTGCTGGGAGGAGAAATGTCGTTAAGCTCATACTCTTCACCCATGGCTTCCCATTTGTGTTTTCCGAGTTCGTGGTAGGGTAAAAGCTCTACTTTTTCCACATTTTTCATTGGCTTGATAAAATCGGCTAGTTTCTTTGCCGAGGGTAGATCATCGGTAAAACCGCCAACAACGACATAACGTATCCAGGTTTTTTGTTGTCGTTTACTTAGATATTCTGCAAATTGTAGAGTGCGGTGATTGCTGACCTTAGTAAGGTCGATATGTCTTTTATCGTCAATATGCTTGATGTCGAGTAACACAAGATCTGTGTTATCGAGAAGCTCATCGATAATCGGGGTGTATTTTCTGACAAAGCCGTTAGTATCAAGGCAGGTATGAATGCCTTCTTTCTTACAGGCTTCGAAAAGGGAAGATACAAACTCAGCTTGTAATATGGCTTCACCACCACTTGCAGTGACACCGCCACCACTGGCTTCGAGAAATGGTCGATAGCTGATAATTTGTGTCATCAACTCATCTACTTCAATTTCACGGCCACCGTGAAGGTCCCAGGTATCTCTATTGTGACAGTACTGACAACGCATCAAACATCCCTGCATAAAAGTGATAAACCTTATGCCTGGACCATCTACGGTACCAAAGGATTCCACAGAGTGGATCCGACCTTTTACTGTCATTTTGATTCCTTATTTATAAATTAGGCTGTACTAAATTACCGTACAGCCTAGTCTAATCACGTTAAAAATCTACCGTTTATCTATAAAGATAGCGGGTATTACATACCTTTAGTAAAGGTACGAGTAATAACGTCTTGCTGTTGCTCTGGAGTCAATGCGTTAAAGCGAACGGCATAGCCAGATACGCGGATAGTAAGTTGAGGATACTTCTCCGGGTTAACAATCGCATCTTCAAGCATTTCACGGTTCATGACGTTTACGTTCAGGTGTTGACCACCTTCACGGCTATCACTGTGGGCGAAATAACCGTCCATCAGCGCAGCTAAGTTAGTGCGACGTCCATTGTCATCTTTACCTAACGCGTTTGGCACGATAGAGAAGGTATAAGAGATACCGTCTTGAGCGTGTGCAAACGGAAGCTTAGCAACAGACGTTAATGAAGCAACCGCACCTTTTTCGTCACGACCATGCATAGGGTTTGCACCCGGAGCAAATGGAGCGCCCGCTGGACGACCGTCTGGTGTAGTACCAGTCTTCTTACCATAAACCACGTTAGAGGTGATGGTTAAAATTGACTGAGTAGGAATCGCGTTACGGTACATTTTCATGCTGCGGATCTTAGCCATAAAGCGCTCTACAAGCTCAGTAGCTAAATCATCGACGCGTGCATCGTTGTTACCAAATTTAGGATAATCACCTTCGATTTCGAAATCGACTGCGATACCGTTTTCATCACGGATTGGCTTAACTTTTGCGAATTTGATTGCAGAAAGTGAATCAGCCGCGATAGAAAGGCCCGCAATACCACATGCCATAGTACGACGTACGTCACGGTCATGAAGTGCCATTAGGGCTGCTTCATAAGAGTACTTATCGTGCATGAAGTGGATGGCATTTAGTGCAGTCACATATTGTGTTGCTAACCAGTCCATCATGGTGTCTAGGCGACCCAAAACATCATCAAAGTCTAGAACTTCAGATGTGATAGCGTCGAACTTAGGACCAATTTGAGTCTTAAGTTTTTCATCTACACCACCGTTGATGGCATAAAGCATAGTTTTAGCCAGGTTGGCACGCGCTCCGAAGAACTGCATGTGCTCACCTAGAACCATAGGGCTGACACAACATGCGATAGCATAGTCATCAGAATCGAAGTCTGGACGCATTAGATCATCGTTTTCGTACTGGATTGAGCTAGTGTCGATAGACACTTTTGCACAGTACTTTTTGAAGTCTAATGGCAGTTTGTCAGACCATAGAACCGTGATGTTTGGCTCTGGACTTGGACCCATGTTGTACAGGGTGTGTAAGAAGCGGAAGCTAGACTTAGTAACTAAAGTACGGCCATCAACACCCATACCAGCGATTGACTCCGTTGCCCAGATTGGGTCACCAGAGAATAACTCATCGTATTCAGGAGTACGTAGGAAACGAACCATACGTAGCTTCATCACGAAATGGTCAACCATCTCTTGAGCTTGTTCTTCAGTTAATGTGCCATTTTTAAGGTCACGTTCGATGAAGACATCGAGGAAGCTTGAAGTACGACCAAGAGACATGGCAGCACCGTTTTGGCTCTTAACTGCAGCTAAGTAGCCGAAGTAAGTCCACTGAATTGCTTCTTGTGCGTTAGCTGCAGGCTTAGAGATGTCGAAACCATAGCTTGCCGCCATTTTCTTCATCTGACCGAGTGCACGGTGTTGCTCTGCAATTTCTTCACGTAGTTGCATGGTGTAAGACAAGTCTTCACCCGCTTCGAAGCCAGCTTGAAGTGAACCAAACTGAGCAAACTTATCGGCCATTAGGTAATCGATACCGTAAAGTGCGATACGACGGTAATCACCAATGATACGACCACGGCCATATGCATCAGGTAATCCTGTCAATACGCCTGATTTACGACAAGCCATGATTTCAGGTGTGTAGATATCGAAAACACCCTGGTTGTGGGTCTTGCGTAGCTCAGAGTATACGTATTTAACGTCAGCGTTCAGCTCGCGGTCGTAGGCCTTACAAGAACTTTCAACCATACGTATGCCGCCATTTGGCAACATTGCGCGTTTAAGTGGCGCTTCAGTTTGTAAGCCGACAATAGTTTCAAGCGTTTTCTCGATGTAACCGGCTTCGTGCGAAGTGATGGTAGATACTTTCTCAGTATCGAAATCAACAGGTGCGTGAGTCGCGTTTTCCTGTTTGATCCCAACCATCACTTTATCCCAAAGTTGGGTGGTCGCTGGCGTTGCTTCGGCTAGGAATGTTTCATCACCCTCATATGGAGTGTAGTTGGCTTGAATAAAGTCTCGAACGTTTACTTCAGTTTTCCAATCGCCAGAAGCGAAACCTGCCCATGCATTGGCAAACTGTTCAGTTTTTTCGGTCATCGTACAAATACCTTCTCGTTGGGATAGAGGTTATTGGTTATCGACTTTACCTTTGAAAACGAGGATAGCGATAGTCCAATAGTTAAGTCTTAAAAAAGCTCCCCTCATGGTGTCGCCCTGATGATGGGAACTGTTTTTCGAAGTATTTAGCTTCGATAGAATCTGATTGTTTGATAACCGATATAATGACAAACATCATTTATGTTATTTTCGGCTATCAGATAATTGGTAAGACCAATTAACCAGGCTAATATTAACATAGGCAAACATTCGCCGCATCTTAAATACGCCAAGTTTTGCTGAGTTCATTCTAAAACTGTTAGCTGGGCAACAGTTTTGCTCAAATTAGTGATTGCATACGGCGTTGATGTCAGTTATTTAGCCAGTCACTTAGCTAATAAGCCTGCTGACAATCTACAAATTAGATTGTTTACATTGTCAGCCCTATACAGGAAGGGCTTAGCCGGGAACGGTTTATTTATCCACGCAAAAAGCATGCAACGAATATTTATGCTTGCTATCACTAAAGCTGATATTAATTATAGAAGAGAAGGGCGAGGAATGAGGGGATCATCCTCGCCCAAAGGTGTTATAGGAAAGCGGGGATGCCTTTAATCATACCTACCGCAAGCATAGCGATAAGACAGATGGTGAAGGCAAGACCTGGAATGATTAAACGGTCAGTTAGCGAGAGGGTTTTGGCTCTCTCTTTATTTCCGATTAGCCCGTTGTTATCCAGTAACATGGTCAATGCCCAAGCCAGTACAGGGTTGGCAACAAATGCCGCGAAGATACAGATACCTGCCGCTTGACTATTTTGAGTGTCTTTAACCATCTGCATACCCGCTTCGAGCAGTGGTAAGAAAACACCGACCAATAGTGCGATAGACATCACTGGGCGCCATACCGTGACATCCATTGGGTAGCCTATTACGGCAACCACAATACACATTATGCCAAGTAAGATAGCGCCAGCTGGAATAGGACGTTTAGCAATCGCCGCTGGGATCATGTAAGTACCCCAAGATGAGGTGACGTTACCTCCTCCTAAAGCTGTACCGACAATTTGACGTAGTGAACAGGTTGTCATTGTGTCATCGACATCCATTAATACTTTTTCAGTGCCTTTAGGATAGTTAAGCTCTTGGAAAATTCGATGTCCAAGGAAATCCGGAGACCACATGGCCACTGCCAGAATGGCAAAGGGGAGTGAAGCAATAAAGTGAGCAGTATTAGGTAAACCTAGTTGCCAGCCTTGCTCAGTCGATCCCCACCAGTAAACTGGATTAAGATTAGGAATACCAGGTTCGGTAACAAATTGCAGATCAAGACCCGCTCCCAGGCCGAATGCTAACGCAATTGCAGCAATCGAGCATAAGGGAATCGCTAACCAACGTTTACCTATTTTCGCAAGGTAAGCATAAAGGATGACGTTAAAGAGTAAAATGAAGAAGGCTACATAACCTAAACTGTAGTCAAGTTCATGCTTAGATTGCAAGCCCCCAGCCCAGTCAAATAGTGAGGTGATCTGACTCTTGGCACCCATAAAACCTAGGAAGACCAATAAGCCGCCAGCGACGCCACTACTGGTCAGGTTCACTAATCTGGACCCTCCCTTTACGTAACTGAGCATGAGTCCAAAGATACCCAATAAAATGGCTAAAGCCAGTGGGTGAGCTCCGGCGAGTGCAATAGCACCAATAAGTGGGATCATCGGGCCATGGTTTCCGGCCAAGTTAGCTTTAGGATTGATGAACCCTGAACTTATTATGCAGAATAACAATGCTGGGATAAGCATTTCCACTCGTACAACCTGAATAGCAAATTCAGCACCAAGATTGACATGATCCCATTTGTCCGTAAGACCCGCAGCCCAAGCCGCCATCACAGCTGAGTACATCACGGTAATACCGATGGTACCGGCAATGGCGGGTACTAAATCTTCCCATTCAAAACGAAAGTCTCGTCCTGGAAGGTTTAATCCCCAACGTTTGGGTTTCATGATCTTTAGTTCGTGGTCCAGATACTCTTCACGAGTGTCGAACTCGGATGCTGGGCGGTGAAGCTCTTTATAGGTCTGATTCGAGGCTTCAATCTCTTCATTTTTCACTGTTTCTGACATAATTTCTCATTCTCCGAGAAGAACATAGTGATTCATCTAATGTGATGACAACTTTAAGTGATCCTTGAGAGTGAACTTAAGCAGTCTGATAAAGTGTAGTTGACTTATCGACTCAGTTAGCTCATCTGCAGTATTAGGTAAACACGAATGGTCCTCTCGAATTTATCTTCCATACCGTTATAGTCCCTTATAAACATGTTAAATTGGTAAGACCAATTAACCTCACAAATATTAACACGGCTACTCTGGGTCATCATCAAGTATCAATTATCTTGAATCAGTCGATTAGGCTAATTGGGAGCCACTTAACAACTTATATAGTGATCACTAAATAATCACCGTATAGGCATGCATATTGCTTATAGCAGGCTCACACAGAGCGTAAGTTTGTGAAGTCTGTGATTCTTGATGCTTTTTCTTGCGCGTGATCACTTCACCGTCTGGTTTTGAGGGCTTGGTTGGGTATATTCCGGCGGTAAGTGTGACGCCGCTCCCAATTGGTGGCTTTTTTCTGGTTGAATTTACTTCTAAATTCACTCATTTTCAATGAGTTACTAATCGTTCTTCTTTTCCATCAAAACAACTTATAACTCCTCAACTTTGCTGGTTTCAGGTGATATCTGAGCTTGAAGATGTGCAAACAGTTTGGCCAGTCTTTAAAAATGGCGGCTAAACCACTATCTAGTGGTTTTGTGTAAAGTGCATTATAAACAGTGCTTTAGGCTTTTAGTTCTAGAGATAAAAACATTAACAAATTGAAACATTTCAAACTACCCATCAATTTGTTTGATGCTTATTATCATTATTATCAGATTTTATTAATTTAATGTTCACGTTAAGGTTTGAGCCCTACATAGCAGGTTAATGAATTAACAGGAGAGATTTATGCCAGTTAGGAACTACCACTCACGAACATTTATCTGGGTAGGTGTGTAAATGACGCCTCAACAAGTAAGCCCGATATCGCTCGTTCCCCCTGATGGTGTTGAGCGCAAGAAGCCTTTGTTATCGCTTTATCAACAGGCTGAAACATACGGCCAGACAAAAGTAGTCAAGGCAGTTTGGCAATCATTTGGACTTGCAGCTTTTGCAGGCGCTTTTATCGCTTTAGCCTTTGTTTTCTATATCACAGTGACTACAGGCAGTAGCAGCAGTCCATGGGGAATGGTCCGTCTGGTAGGCGGTTTGGCTTTTAGTCTGGGCTTAATGCTTGTGGTGATCTGTGGTGGAGAGCTGTTTACCAGCACCGTACTAAGTAGTGTGGCTTGGGCGCAGAAGCAAGTGTCTACTCGTGAATTACTCAAATGTTGGCTCAGAGTCTATCTGGGGAACCTCTTGGGGGCAGTGGTAATGCTGACACTTATTATGTCGGCACGTATGTATGAACTCGATGGAGGCCGTTGGGGCTTGAATGCGTTGAACATAGCGCAACATAAATTACATCACGGCTGGATCCAGGCTTTTGTCCTGGGAGTGCTTTGTAACATGCTGGTTTGCTTGGGTGTTTGGATGACATTTGCGAGTCGTGATGCATTGACCAAAGCCATTCTACTGATGTTGCCGGTAGCCATGTTTGTTAGTAGTGGGTTTGAACATAGTATTGCCAACCTATTTATGGTGCCGCTGGGGATGTCGATTCAGCAATTTGCACCGCCTGAGTTCTTCGCTTCACTGGGTATCACTGCCACACAGTTTTCTGATTTAACCCTCAAGCATTTTATTTTTAACAATCTCATTCCTGTGACATTAGGAAATATTGTCGGTGGCGGCGTGTTTGTTGGCTTAGGGTATTGGTTGATTGAACGTGCCGTTAAACCTGAACTGCAACCCGTTGCTAAATGTCTTACACAACTTGCTAGCCCTACACATCTATATTCCGTTTCTAGTTCTGGAGAACAGCCTAAAATGCCAAAAACAATTCAAAAACTACTCGTGAAAGATCTGATGGATCCTAAACCAATGACGATATCACCTGAGTTATCCGTTTATTCGGGTTTAAAGCAGCTTACCGATGATAATAGCCGCAGTGCGGTGGTATTAGACGATAAGCAGCGCCTTCTCGGGTTTGTGTCGCAGCAGGACTTGCTCCGTCGCCTATGGTCTGAAGAGTTTGCCAGAGGCGTGTCTGACAAAGTGAGCGATCTGATGCAGACGGAAGTATTAACGGTATCGCCTCAGGACTCGGTTTCAGATTTAATTGAATTGATGGTGGTCGATCGTAGTAAACTTTTCCCCGTTAACGATAGCGGTATTCTGATGGGGAATACCTACAAGAGCTACGAAGAGCGCCTGCGCTATGCTGCTGCCAGTAAGCCTAGTGCATTCCCTGTGGTTGACAATGGAGTGTTGTGCGGTGTTATCACTCGTGAAGCGATTGCGCAGAAGGTTTGTGATATCTATAAGGTGTAACGCTCTGAAATTAGAGCTATTTTTCTCTGGAACAGAGGGTTGTCTATAACTAGACAGCCCTTTTTTAGCTTTTAACCCTGATTTCTAATCTGACGACTGCGGCTCAAGCGGCGTGCCTCGGTGATAAGGCAATCACGTAGCGGGTTCTCGCCAGAATCGTTGCGCCAGACAAAGGAAAGATGACGTTGCATATTTAACTGAGGGGTCGATAAAATCACTAGCTCGCCGTTCGCCACATCTTTTTCTACATCGAGGAAGGGGAGGCTACTCAGGTATAATCCGTTTTTAACCAGTGCCTTTAATAAAGGTACGTGCTCATACTCCTTCCATACCGTTAGTTTTTCGATGACTCCATGAATGGCACCCTCAAATATGCGTCGAGTGCCGGCGCCTTGCTCACGTAATACCCACTTTGCCTGTTCAAGTTGGGACAGACTCGTGTTTTCATATTTTGCATAAGGGTGATGAGGTGATGCGATAACAACGAGATGATCATCTATCCACTGCTCCTGATGCAGGCGGCTGTCATCATTACGGCCTTCGATGATCCCTAAATCGAATTCGTAATTTAACAGGCCTTCGACGACATTTTCGGTATTTTCTACCGTTAAATCGATTCGAAGTTCCGGGAAATCCGTATCAATTCTACTTATGAGCTCTGGTAAAAGGTGTTCCGCTGCCGTTTGGCTCGAACATAATCGGAATCGACCGCTTATAAGATGTTGTTCATGAAGACCTAATTCGATTTGTTGTGCATCCTGAAGCAAACGTCTCGCCTTGGGGCGCAGCCAATTTCCCCAGTGGCTTAAAGTCAGTCTATTCCCCTGGCGGATAAAAAGTGGTCTGCCTAGCAAATTTTCCAGCTGTGCCAAAGACATACTTACGGCAGACTGTGTCATTGATAGTTTTCTTGCGGCAGCACTAACGCTCTCTAAGCTTGCTACGGCATCAAAAACGCTGATTTGCTTGAGTGAATACTTCATCTGCTGACTTGGGTTCCCTATATGAAATTGCTATGAAATGAAACTATCAATAAAAT
>SDWK01000991.1 GCA_004195335.1 Shewanella sp. | reverse complement strand
AGATGTGTATAAGAGACAGCATATGAAAAATACTAGTGAATTTGATATCTGTATCGTAGGCAGTGGTGTAGGTGCGGGCCCTGTGGCCCATGAACTTGCCAAGGCGGGTTACAGGGTTGGTGTGTTCGAGAAGGGCAAGTGGTTTAAAGAAAGTGACTTCTTCAAAGATGAGCAGCTGGGCCGTCACAGGGTATTTCGGTCTCAATTTCAGGATGAGCGTCATACCTTAGAGGAACCCAATGGGGACGGTAGCTGGTCAAATGAGACTACTGCGCAGTTCTGGGGCGGTAATATTGTCGGTGGTGCCTCTAACTTTATGAGTGGTTACTTTCATCGTCTCAAGCCTCAGGATTTTCGCTTAGTCAGTGAGTTTGGTGAAATAGAGGGAGCAAATACCGTCGACTGGCCAATCGGCTATGATGAGTTAGAACCCTATTACACTAAGGTTGAGCAACTTGTTGGGGTGTCGGGGAAGGTGGTTGAACATCCTCATCTTGAACCGCGTTCGACCAAAGATTTCCCCTTTCCACCCACCGCCGAGCATCCGGTTGCGCAAAAATTCGACTTAGCCTGCAAATCACTTAAACTCCACCCACTTCCTATGGCGAGAGGTATCCTGTCTGTGCCCTTTAATGGCCGGCTGAGCTGTGAGTATTCAGGCTATTGTGGCAGTTATGGCTGCCACTCCGGCGCTAAGGCCAGCTCCCGGGCCGCCTTGTTAGATCATGCGGTTGCTGGTGGCAATTGTGAAGTCGTCACTCAGGCTAAAGTGTATCGGCTTAACACCGATGATATGGGTAAGGTGAGCTCCCTCGATTACTTCGATAAAGACGGCAAATCTGTAGAGGTCCGGGCTAAGATTTTCGTGGTGGCCTGTTACTCCATCGAAAGTGCGCGTCTGCTATTGAGTTCAAATGGTAAGAAACATCCTGATGGCATTGGTAACAGCAAGGGACAGGTAGGTAAGAACCTGCACTGCTGCGCAGGGGGGACGGGTCATGGGGTGTTTAAATTAGATAAGTTAAAAGAGTTTGAAGCCAAGCAGCTAAAGATCAGAGGACCATTTTTTAATCGTGCCTTGCAAGACTGGTATGTGATTGATGACAAGTCGGTATCAGATAAGCCGATAAAGGGCGGCACCTTAGATTTTGTGTTCGATCCGCCATCACCTACTGCGGAAACATCAGGACTCAAATGGCAGGGTGATAATCTGCTGTGGGGCACGCCCTTAAAGCAGAAGATTAAGGCGCATTTTACCCAATCGAAAGACTTCAAGTTTGAGGTGTTCTGTGACTGGCTGACTAATGACGAGTGTTATGTCAGCTTAGATCCAGATGAGACCGATAAGTGGGGCCAGCCGGTTGCTAAGGTGCGTGTGGGCTTTCATCCTCACGATGAGAAGGTCGCACAGTACTTAGTCGATCGCGGTGTCGAGGTGATGAAAGCCATGGGCGCAGATGAAGCCTGGGGCAATGTGTTTACCTCGCCGACATCGAACCTGGTCGCCGGAGGCTGCCGTTTCGGTGATGACCCAGCAACATCGGTGCTGGACAGAAACTGCCGGGTACACGACTGCGATAATCTCTATGTGAGCGACGGTTCATTTATGCCAAACGGCGGCTCAGTCACCCCGACATTGACCATCTATGCCAACGCGTTTAGGGTTGCAGACAGGATACTGGAACAGATAAAGACGCTAGAATCTAGGGTCTAGAGCCTGGGTCCTTCGCGGTAGGAGCGGCTTTAGCCGCGAAGCTGTTAAGCTTTGTACACGTTCCCGCTAAGGGAAGCAGCCTTAGACATTAAACTGAAATCGGTGACAAATTTAGTCTTTATGGTGAGCAGGTTGAGATATCCCTTCTATACTTAATTTACTGAATATACTCCCTAATCCCCGGATTCAATATGAGCCATACTTATAAGATCATTGAGATAGTTGGAACCTCCCCCATCAGTTCCGATGAGGCGATAAAGAATGCCGTCAAGACTGCGGGGCAAACATTGCAGCACCTTAGGTGGTTCGAAGTCGTCGAGACTCGCGGGCATCTGGAGGCCGGGTTAGTAGCGCATTGGCAGGTGACGTTAAAGATCGGTTTTACATTTGAGCCAGAAGATTGAGAAACGATTAGTTTTAAGTTACAGCAAGCGTTTAAGCTGCTCGCTTAGTTGCTTAGTTGCTTAGTTGCTTAGTTGCTTAGTTGCTTAGTTTGAACTTATGGCTTACCGCTGTCTTTGCTCTGTCTTGGGCTTAGAACTTTTTTAAGCATCCCTCGGCAGACCTTTTTCGACGCTACGGATCACTCGCTGAGTTTTCCTGTTCGGAGAGGCTTGATCTTGATCCCGTTTTTCTTGCTGTTGAGCCAGTGCCCAGTCGATATGTTCGATAACCATCTCATCGACCTCTTCAGATGCTTTTCTCTGCTTAAGTCCTTCTAAGATCTTCTCTGATGCAGGTGCATTCCCTAGGGCGACGGCGATATTTCTCAGCCAGCGCTTATGGCCTATGCGGCGTATCGGGCTCCCCTCGGTGATCTTGAGAAATTCGGCTTCACTCCAACTAAATAAACTCAGTAATTCTGGGTGTTTCAACGGATCTCGGGTATGGAAGTCATGCTCATTAGTCAGTGGTGCCTTGCTGTTTACCGGGCACACGAGCTGGCAGTCATCACAGCCGTAGATTCGATTACCGATAAGAGGACGGAACTCTTCAGGAATAGCGCCTTGTAGCTCAATTGTCAGGTAGGAAATACAGCGTCTTCCGTCGACGATGTAGGGTTCAACGATGGCATTAGTCGGGCATGACTTGATGCAGGCAACACAGGTATTGCACCCCTCTACCACTGCAATGTCGACAGGCAGTGCCAAGTCGATGAAGAGCTCGCCTAAGAAGAACCAGCTGCCCGCATCTTTATTGAGTAATAAGCTGTGTTTTCCGGTCCAACCCAGACCCGCTTTGTCGGCAAGCGGGCGTTCGAGAATCGGAGCCGAGTCGACAAATGGCCTGAAACTGGGCTTGCTGGCTCCCAGATTGACCAACTCAGCTTCTATCATCTGTCCCAACTTTTTAAGCCTGTTGCGGATCATCTTGTGATAATCGCGGCCGCCAGCATAACGTGAAATATAGGCCAAGTTTGGATCGCTTAGATTAGTGGCAAATCCTGCTTCCGGAGGCAGATAATCCATACGGGCAGAGATCACTCGTATGGTCCCGGGATGTAATTCATGGGGGCGAGCCCTCATCATGCCATGGTTTTCCATATAGCCCATCTCACCATGATAGCCATTGTCTAACCACTGTTGCAGTTGAGGCTCTTGCGCTGTTAGATCGGTGTCGCATATCCCGATTTGGGCAAAGCCCAGCTCTTGGCCCCATTGTTTTATCTGCAATGCGAGTCGTGTGAGATCGCTCGGTGAGAGAGTGTAAAAACTAGATTGGCTAACAGGAGTGTCTGACATAGATAACTAGGGCTAAGGGATACAGGGTCATGATAGCAGCATTTCTTCGTTGGCTAAATATCTTCCTGATTAGCTCAAGAAGATAACCAATGTAACGTGATTTTTTATCACAGGATTAACCACATCAGTCCTACTGGTTTACCTCGTTCCTATGATGGATAGAGGTGCAAGGGAACCGTTTATCGATTCCCTTCATCATTCGCTTTGACGTTAATCGCTACTCGGCAAACTGCATGAGATGCTGTTTGACTTCATCAGAAGCGAAAGCTTGCTCGATGCTGATCTTATAGATGTTGAAGTAATCTTCACGGCTTAAACTGAATTCTTCCATCACCTTGCGAACTTCATCTGTCATCGTAGTGTTCGATACGGTGCGATTATCGGTATTAATGGTGGTGGGTAGCTTATCTTTATAGAAAGCCTTAAGCGGATGTTCGCTTAACTTATCTACCGCTTTGGTTTGAATATTACTGCTTGGGCAGGTCTCTAAGCCAATATTCTGTTGCTTGACTAAGTCATACGCGCCCTGATGGCCTGTGATATGGATGCCATGACCCACACGCTCGGCATTGAGAAGTGAGATTGCGTCATACACATTCTGACCAACCCCTTGTTCACCAGCATGTATGGTGATGTGGTAGCCCTTCTCTTTTGCATACTTGGCATAAGGGATGAATTCATGGCAAAAGCCCGGCAGTTCAGCACCCGCAAGATCGAAAGCGGCAACACCTTTGCCTAAGAATTCCGCACCGGCATCGATGACGGCATAAATGCTATCTTTTGGAAAGGTTCTTAAGATAGAGAGGATGTAATTTCCCCTGATATCATACATGGCTTCGGCGCGCTGCATGCCTTTGACGACGCTGCTGATGATCTGTTTGAAACTTAACCCTTGCTGCTGATGTAGTTGTGGACCGAAACGGACTTCGAAATATTTTACATTTTCTTTGGCCGCATCTTCAAAAAGCTCAAATGAGATCCGTTCAATCCCTGCTTCTGTCTGCATTACTGACAAAGGTAAGTCGAAACGCATCAGGTACTCTTCAAGGTTTTGACAAGTCTCTGGTGCTATCATTAATGATTTGATTTCATTGATGTCTTGGCTTGGAAGAGGGATGTTTTGCTCTTGAGCGAGATCGATAATAGTTTGTGGGCGAACGCTGCCGTCTAAATGACAATGTAGATCGATCTTGGGCAGGTTAAAATAATTCATGAGTCTCTACCTTTATTGGATAGTACCTAAATAGGAACGCCGTCTATAGATGGAATAAAATAATTCACCCTATAGAGATAGTACATATTTTGGATAGTGCATAAAGTTACAGACTTCATAATCAAGAATTTGTGGTTCTTGGTAGAAACTCCCAAACCATATCATTGGGATTATACGAAGCTATTCGAAGCGATAGATTAACATTATGATAAAAGTGTCGCAATATATTAGATTTACAAATTATTCATAAAATTTCACTTTTGTTCGGATGGAACAATTTGTGTACAGCAGGAATTTGATCTGGATGTATGATACTTTTTCCAGAATACCCAAGACTT
>SDWK01000989.1 GCA_004195335.1 Shewanella sp. | reverse complement strand
AGATGTGTATAAGAGACAGGTGTTGAAGAAGTTAAAAATAACATTTTTTTGTCTAAGCGTAGAAAAGATAATATTTGCATAAATAGAAACACTGATGCCTTGAAGACTATCGTTACGAGTATTGAAGATTTTTTAGTGCACTTGAATTGAGTTAAATAACGAGAATTAGATTATAAGTTTACACATAATGGGGACATTAACGTCTTTACTTTCTACTATGGGAGTCTGCTTTGATATCCTTAGAAGGTTTAGTTTCTAGACAATCAAAAATTGCAATGGTCGGCTTAGGATATGTAGGTCTTCCGCTGGCGGTATCCTTTGATAAAGTGGCCGATGTAATCGGTTACGATATCAGTGACAGAAAGATAGAAGAACTTAAACGTGGCCTTGATACTACCGGAGAGATCACGAGCAGCGACCTGACCTCCACTGAAATAGAATTCACCTCAGATCCTGGCAGGCTCAAGGACGCTGCATTCATAATTGTTACAGTTCCGACCCCCATCCATAATTCCAAACGTCCCGATCTCGGGCCCATTAAATCTGCCTCGCGTACCATTGGGCAAAATCTGGCCAAAAAATCCATCGTAGTTTTTGAATCAACCTTTTATCCCGGTGTGACCGAAGAAATCTGCATCCCGATTTTAGAGGCTGAATCGGGCCTTGTTTGTGGGATTGATTTTAAGGTTGGTTATTCACCAGAGCGTATCAATCCAGGGGATAAAATCCACACTGTTGAAAATATAGTCAAGGTTGTTTCAGGTCAGGACAGGGAAACTCTCGAAACGGTTGCCAAGGTCTACGAAGCAATTATCTCTGCCGGGGTCTACCGAGCATCTTCCATTCGAGTCGCCGAGGCGGCAAAGGTCATAGAAAACACCCAGCGTGATTTGAATATTGCCTTAATGAACGAACTATCCATTATCTTTAGCAAGATGGGCATATCAACCAAGGACGTACTCGAAGCAGCGGGAACCAAGTGGAACTTTCTTAACTTTAGGCCTGGCCTGGTTGGTGGTCACTGTATTGGCGTTGATCCCTATTATCTTACCCACAAGGCTGAAGCCATTGGCTATAACCCCCAGGTTATACTGGCAGGTCGACGCATCAATGACGGCATGGGGAAGTATGTAGCCGAAATGACCATTAAAAAGCTCATAGAGGTTCGAAAAACTGTCAATGGATGTCGGGTCCTTGTTTTAGGGCTGACTTTCAAGGAGAACGTTCCAGATATTAGAAACACCAAAGTCGTGGATATTATCCAAAATCTAAAGGAGTTCGGGGTGCAGCCTTTGGTCCACGACCCAATGGCCAACGGCGATGTGGCGCGTCACGAATACGGACTTGAATTGTTATCGCTCGGTGATGTGGGTAGGGTGGATGGGGTCGTCTGGGCTGTAGACCACGATGCATTCAAGCATATTACCCCCTGGCATCTTAAAGAGTTATGCGGCAATGGGAATGGCCATGGGGTAATTATCGATGTCAAGTCGATACTCAGCCGAGCAGAGGTTGAATCCTTGGGGCTTGTTTATTGGTCTTTATGAATGGATTTCACCTTTAATCGAAATGCTGGGTAGATAGCTCCGTTAGGTGGGGGTTGATATGAAAATAGTACATGTTGCAGGGGCAAGACCAAATTTCATGAAGGTAGCTCCGGTGATGGCGGCACTGGGAAAAAAGGACGGTATCCGCCAGGTTCTGCTCCATACAGGGCAGCATTATGATGCGAATATGTCTGAAATTTTTTTCAGGCAGTTAGGGCTGCCGGCCCCGGATATAAACCTTGAAGTGGGTTCAGGGAGCCATGCAACCCAAACCGCTCAAATCATGACTAAAATTGAAGCCGTTCTGCTAAACAAAAAGCCAGACATGGTCTTGGTTTATGGCGATATTAATTCGACAGTTGCCGCAGCCCTGGTATGTGCGAAGCTTTTAATTCCGGTGGCACATGTCGAAGCTGGGCTTCGTTCATTCGATAGGACGATGCCAGAAGAAATAAATCGCATTGTTACAGATCAATTAGCTGAAATGCTGTTTACCCCTTCGGTTGACGGTGATGAGAATTTGCTGCGTGAAGGGAAGAAGGCGGAGCAGATCCATTTTGTCGGTAATGTGATGATCGACACACTTGTCCGCTTGCAGGAGAAAGCCAACGCACTGCACAGTCCTCAACAGGTTGCTGAAAATTGCAACATCCCCGCGAGTATGATGTCGAATGGTTACGGTCTGGCTACCTTGCATCGCCCGTCCAACGTTGATGAACCAATCATGCTGACTCGAATCATTGATACATTGTTGGAATTAAGTCATGACCTTCCAATGCTTTTCCCAATCCATCCGAGGACACTTCACCGACTTAAGGGTTTAGGTATTCATACTGAGGGTGCGAGTTTGTTTCTGGTTGACCCTGTCGGCTACCTTGAGTTTCTTTCGCTGCAGCAGGGCGCTACCTTGATTGTTACTGACTCAGGCGGAATACAGGAAGAATCAACTTATTTGGGGGTTCCCTGTTTAACGGTCAGGGAAAATACCGAGCGCCCTGTGACTGTGACAACTGGGACCAATGTTCTGGTTGGTCAAGATATGAATAAGTTGAAAAGCGTTGTCTTTAGCATTCTTAATGGCGATGCCAAGCAGGGTTCAATTCCTCCCCTATGGGACGGGAGGGCAAGTGAACGTATTACCGATATTATCTGTTGATTTAGCTTTTGATAGTTGAGGACATTAGAATGGCAATACTTAAAATAGTTTTCACGCTTGACTATGAAATACATGGTAATGGAGAAGGCTCTCCACAATCTTTGATGGTAGAACCAACCCAAAGATTGCTGGATTTATTTGATAGTTACGGCGCAAAGCTAACTATTTTAGCCGACGTTCCAGAGATATTGAAGTTTAAGGAGTATTTTGATGCACATGGTAGGGATGATTACCATTACATGAAAATCATAAAACAGCTGCGCTATGCGTTGATCAATGGTCATGATGTTCAATTACATGTCCATTCTTCATATTTTAATTCAAAACATGGAAATGGTAAGTGGCACCAGGATTGGTCTGAATATAGCTTGTCAGGGCTGCCATATGAGCGGTCATATGAAATGATAAGAACATGCAAGGAATTCTTGGAAGAACAATTAATTCCTGTAAAGCCTGATTATAAATGTTTTGTTTTTAGAGCGGCAAATTGGTCAATGAATCCTTCTTTGGATATTGTAAAAGCTCTTGTGGATAATAATATAAAAATTGATACTTCTGTTTTTAAATATGGAATTCGTAATGGGAGAGTGAGTTTTGACTACACATCTGCTGTCAGTGATACCATCCCTTGGCCAGTTGCTGCTGATAATGTCTGTTGCCATGACCCAAATGGGAAACTATTCGAATTCCCCATATATTGTGAGAGTAGAAATATATTATCTTTTCTCAGCCTAAATAGAGTTTTCAGGGTATTGCAGGGAACGATGCATCGCCATGAAAAGTATAAAATGGCAGGTAGCAGGTCGTCTAGGACGAAACACGTTCGAGTAGAACGCTCCTTGTCAAAAATCAAATCTTTTTTTACAGGAAGCCACGCGTGGAAGTTGGATTTTAATCAATGTAGTGGGAGGCAATTAATTCGTGGAATAAAGCGGATTGAGGATAGATATAGAAACATAAAGCATGATGTCCCAGTTGTTCTTATCGGGCATTCAAAATTGTTTACAAAGATTAACGAGAGAAATCTAAAATTATTTTTAAAATATATTGTAGCTAATCATAGCGAGTATTCTTTTTCTACTTTTGGTGAATTTGACTTAACTACTTTTATGGCTGAAGAATAATTAAAGAAAGTGGTGATGTGCAAACATAGAGATTTTTAATTTAACATTTAAGAATGTTCCAATTGGAGTCGTGATGAAATATGCACTTATTACCGCAGCTAGGAATGAAGAAGAGTTTATTGGAAGGACCATAGATGCCGTTATTTCTCAATCAGTTCTCCCTAGGAAGTGGATAATAGTTAGTGATGGGTCAACAGACAATACCGATCAGATCGTAAAAGAATATTCTGAAAAGAATGGTTTTATCGAATTAATAAAAAGAGATGAAGGACCAATCCGGAGTTTTGCTTCAAAAGCTAAGGCTATCGAATTAGCCTATAAAAAACTAGAAGTTCTAGACTTTGACTTTATAGGAAATTTAGATGCTGATATTACCTTCGGAGTGTCATATTACAAAATAATTTTGGACCGTTTTGCGGATAACCCCAAATTAGGTATTGCGGGAGGAATTCGTTCTGATTATTCCAATGGAAGGTTTGTAGAACTTTTTTACAATAAACTAAGTATTGCCGGCGCGTTTCAGTTGTTCAGGCGTCAATGCTATGAGTCTATCGGCGGATATATGGCTCTTAAATACGGGGGGATGGATGCTGTCGCTGAAATATCTGCCAGGATGCACGGATGGGAGGTTGAGTCTTTTGTGGATGTGAAAGTGCTCCACCACAGGTCAACTGGATCAGCTGCTGAGTCGTTTCTTGGCGTAAGGTTTCGTTATGGGGCGAAGTATTATGTTGTTGGGTATCACCCGTTGTTTTTTACTCTGATGGTGATTCGGAGGATGGTTTGCAAAGGGTCGTATTTGATAGGGGGGCCTTTTGAGATGTTTGGGTATGCAGCAGCCGCCTTGAGGGGGGAAAAGAGACCAGTTTCTGATCGATTTGTTGCCTATCTAAGATCTGAGCAGTTGTTTCGGCTGAGAAAAACTCTTTTATTCCCCAAAACTGAAATTGCATCATCCCGAAAAGAGTAGTTGGGAATGTAGGTGTCGGGCGATCTTGAGTTTTTCATGGGCATTATAAATTATTTTTTTGTAAAAAAGTTCCCTGATCTCCAAAGTTGTAATGGATTGAGCGTATGGATATTGCAAGCGTCTTGTCTTTGATTTTTATTCCTTTAGGGGTCTTTGCGCTCTCAAGGCATGTAGTATTATTATATCTATTAGCATCCTGTCTCTTATACACAT
>SDWK01000736.1 GCA_004195335.1 Shewanella sp. | reverse complement strand
TTGAGCAGGCGGGTTATCCAAAACCGGCTATCGTGCCGTTGGATCTGAAAGGCGCAACCGAGCAAAATTATTTAGATATGGCCGACACTATCGAAGAGCAATTTGGTCATCTGGACGGCCTGCTGCATAACGCCAGTATGTTAGGTGTATTGGGCCCGTTCGAGCATATCTCTATGGACTCGGTGAATGAGGTCATGAAGGTCAATGTCATTGCAGAGATCATGCTGACTAAAGCCTTGTTACCTGTGATGAAAAAGGCACCGCAAGCCTCTCTGGTATTTACTTCCAGTGGTGTAGGCAGACAGGGCCGGGCTTTCTGGGGCGAGTACGCTATTTCAAAATTTGCTACCGAAGGCATGATGCAATCCATTGCCCATGAATATGATGGTTCTAGTCTGAGGGTTAACAGTATAAATCCCGGTGCGACACGTACCGCAATGCGAGCCAACGCTTACCCCGCTGAAAACCCACAAACACTGAAAACCCCAGCTGAGATCATGGCTACATACCTGTATCTGATGGGCAAAGACTCTGTCGGTATTAACGGACAACAGCTTAACGCACAATAAATTATTCTGAGTTCTGGATGACAGGTACAAAAAAGCCGCGTTAGCGGCTTTTTATCGGTAGAGCATAAAAACTCATCGTGTTTTGCTTAAGTACGTTGACGAGTGTTCTTGCTTCCCGTTGCTTTATGCTTATGTACTGCACGTTTAATCTTAGCACTCTTCACTTTAGAACGAGCAACACTGTGCTTATCTGTGCCTAACATAGTGCGGTTTTCGGTATCTAGTCCAGCCGTTTTTCTTAGGTAGTTGACCTGTTCAAGCTCCAACTCAATCCAACCACCACGAGGCAGTGATTTTGGCAACTCGATACTGCCATAACGGATACGGATAAGGCGACTCACCTGCACTTCCTGAGATTCCCATAGACGACGAACCTCACGGTTACGGCCTTCAGCCAGTGACACATGCCACCACTTGTTCATCCCTTCACCACCAGCCGCTTTGACCTTGTCAAAGTGAGCCGGACCATCTTCCAAGGTAACGCCAGTACGCAAACGCTGAATACAGCCATCGCTCACTTCACCGAACGTACGCACAGCATATTCACGCTCAACTTCATTCGATGGGTGCATCAAACGGTTAGCCAGCTCACCATCGGAGGTAAACAACAATAATCCAGAGGTATTGATATCTAGACGCCCTACGGCAACCCAACGTGAATCACGGGTTTTAGGTAGACGCTCGAAAACCGTTGGACGGCCCTCAGGATCTTTACGACTACAGATCTCACCTTCCGGTTTATGATAAGCAATCACGCGACAGATAAGATCATCTTCAGACTTAATCGTAACCGCGCGTCCATCGATACGGATTTTCGCATCGGCTTCAACTCGGTCACCAAGACTGGCTATCTCACCATCAATACTAATTCGGCCTGCAGCAATCCATGCCTCCATCTCACGACGGGAGCCATGGCCTGCACGGGCCAAGACTTTCTGCAACTTTTCACTCATTAGTAGACTCTTCTATGTTTTGTGTATCATCAGGCCCAATCTTTTCATGTGGCTTCTCGAGAGAATTCACATCAGAAAATAGGGCCGCTAATGACTCAGTATCCGTCAGCAGAGGTAAATCCGCTATGGTATCTAAGCCAAAGTAGGCTAAAAATTCTGTCGTAGTCGCATAAAGAGCGGGCCTTCCCGGCACTTCTTTATGTCCCACCATTTTTATCCACAGCCTATCGGTTAAACTTTTTATGGTATGACTACTTACCGCCACACCACGAACAAACTCTATATCGCCACGAGTTACCGGCTGACGATAGGCTATCACTGCCAAGGTTTCCAAAGTAGCACGCGAGTACTTAGGCGCTTTCTCCTGCCATAATGGTTGAAGAAAAGGACTCAAGGACTCAATTGACTGAAATCGATACCCCCCCGCGACCCGCACTAATTCAATGCCTCTACCTTGATAGTCTTGCTGCAACTCTTCAATGGCCAATTCAATCTTAGCTCTTGATACAGTAAAGTTGATTAAAACCGTCTCTTTCAAACTTTTAATCGAGACGGATTTACCCATAACAAATAGGCTCGCCTCAATCAGTTGTTTAAGCTGGTCTGGATTTATCTGCAGCGGTTTCTTCTGACTCAATCAATACGCCTTAACATATATGGCTGAAAATGGTTCACTCTGCCTCAAGTCGACTAAAAGCTCTTTTATCAGCTCCATCAAGGCTAAAAAACTCACAACAACACCACTTCGCCCCTCATTGACATCAAACAGCGCTTCAAACGGGAGGTACTCCTCACCATCAAGCATGGCTAATATCTGACTCATCCGTTCTCGCGTAGACAACACCTCACGCTTCACATGATGATGCTCTGTCGCTTCTATCCGTTTCAGTACTGAGCTAAACGCTCGGGCAATATCGGTCAAAGACACATGAGGAGGCAGTAATATCGGCTTGATACTATCTGCTGGTGTCACTTTAGCCTGAAACACATCTCTTTCGAGACGAGGAAGCTCATCCAATTGTTCTTGTGCTTCTTTGATGACTTCATAGGCCTTAAGCTGACGGATCAACTGAGCCCGAGGATCTTCTTCATCCTCATCTTCTAATTGCGGCCTTGGTAACAATAATCGAGATTTAATCTCGGCTAAGGTTGCAGCCATCACCAAATAATCAGCAGCCAGTTCGACCTTGCTACCTTGAAGAAGATTAATATATTCTAAATATTGTTCGGTTACAGGCCAGATAGGTAATTCAACCACATCGAGCTTCTGTTTGCGGATCAGATATAAGAGAAGATCTAAAGGGCCTTCGAAAGACTCAAGAAAAACTTCAAGTGCCTCAGGCGGTATAAATAGATCCGCAGGAAATTGCTTTACAGGCTCACCTCTGACAATCGCCAAGGGTAAACTTTTTTGAGTCCCTTGCATCCACTGTCCTCAGTGCACCAATAATTCAAATGGGCTAACCTGGATTAAGCCACCAAATTCTGGCTCAATGCTTTCAAGTCCGCGAAAGCGCGCGATTATACCTTGTTAGGCAAACAATGCACAGCATTATACCATTCTAAATGGTGCGCCTTATCATTCAACTGGAGTATAAAAACGCGATAGAGAAGAAGCATACTTACATCGACAAAACAGACATATGCCACAACTGATATTTGGGACTCAAAAACATCTTGAACTCTGACAGCCAAAGAAAGGCCAATGAGCCTAGCGGTTATTTGAAGTTCATCATTAAATAAAAGAACTCACATCGCCAGCGCCTTCACGCAGCACCTCTATTCCACCTTCAGACATATCGATAATCGTGGTGGGCTTGGCACCTAAATAACCACCATGAATGATGACATCCACTTGATGCTCTAAAATATCGCGGATATGTTCAGGATCGGATTCGGTAAATTCTTCCCCTGGCATAATAAGACTGGTGGACATCAACGGGGCGTCCAACGCCTCCAGTAGCGCGAGGGCAATAATATTGTCCGGTACCCTGATCCCGATCGTTTTCTTCTTCGGATTTTGCAAGCGCTTAGGCACTTCCTTACTCGCCTTGAAAATAAAGGTATATGGACCTGGGGTATTATGTTTCAACACTCGATAGGCTTGATTATCGACTCTGGCATAGGTCGCCAGTTCAGATTGATCACGGCACATCAGAGAAAAATTATGGTCATTGTCAATCTGACGGATGCGTGCCATTCTGGTCATCGCATCCTTCTCACCAAGTAGGCAACCCAATGCATAGCCTGAGTCCGTAGGGTAAACAATCACGCCACCATTCTTAATGGTATTCACCGCTTGATTGATTAAACGTGCCTGCGGGTTCTCTTCATGTACGTAAAAAAACTGACTCATCTCACTTCCATCCAATTATCCATTTGGCAAGCTCTAGAGCAAAAGAGCTGCATCTTGCCGGAAAACCTCTTCAGCTCTTAAGGCATAGGTTCTTCGGCATTTTATTATCGCAATACTTCAACACACTAATTTATCAGCACAGATGCCATTTTTGATGACACTCTGTGACGTTAAGCTGTTATCCAATTATCCATTTGCCAAACCCAATTGACGCCTTTAGGTTGGAACATATTTTTGCCTAATTCAGTCCAGCTGCCGGGAAAGTGAAAATCACTCCCAAGAGAGGCAAACAATTCATTTTTCAGACTCAAAGCGATCAGGTTATTTCTATCTTCCAGCGTTTGCTGACTTAACACGACCTCCATGGCATCACCGCTCGCCTCTTTAAACTCCCGAACTAAGCGTTTAACCCACTTGGAGGAGAGTTTATAACCACTGGGGTGTGCTAAAACAGCTACGCCACCAGCGCGGTGAATGACTTCAATAGCCGTGGCCATATCCGACCAATTATTGGGCACATACCCGGTTTTCCCACGAGCTAAGTATTTCTTAAACACATTAGCCATACTGGTTGCATAACCATGTTCGGCTAGCCAACGAGCATAATGACCTCGACTCAATGCCGCATCTCCAGCTAGGAGCTTAGCGCCTGCGTAAGCGCCATCGATGCCAGCTTTACCAAGCCGCTCGCCAATCTCTTTCGCTCTTAGCTCTCGTAGATCACGTTGATTAACCAAAAAAGCATCGAGGGGCAGATCGTCAAGATCAATGTTAAGGCCCACCACATGAATGTCATGATTATGCCAACGAGTGGAAATCTCAACACCATTGATTAACTTCAGCGGGGTTTCATGCTGCTGGTTATAAGTATGCGCTGCGGCCAAACCTGAAGTGGTGTCATGGTCGGTTATTGCAAACATCTCAACACCATTACCAATCGCTCTTTCGATTAACTCAGAGGGAGTCAGTTGTCCATCGGACGCTGTCGTGTGGCTGTGAAGATCAACCAATAAATTTTCATCTGTCATCTGCTTATTCTACTTGAGTTTGTTGACAAAAGGTGGAATAAACATGGGTGATGGTTAAATTCTATTTCCATTCCTTATTAAATAGGCTAGGAATCGGAGGAATAAATTTAATTTTTTATCAAAATCACCAAAATTAATAATATTCAATTGACAGGGTTCACTCGCAAATGCTTTTATA
>SDWK01000154.1 GCA_004195335.1 Shewanella sp. | reverse complement strand
TCCTTGCCTTCGGCAATGCCGCATTAGACCGCATCGATGCATGGTGCGATCGCATTCAGCTCAGTCAAGTTGATTTTCCCAATCGAGCCCTCTTAGCCGATCAACTCGAAGCCGGTCAGGGTGCCGTCTTATTGGTCTCTCATCTGGGCAATCTTGAGCTATGTCGCGCCATCTCCGTTCACCAGAAAAAAGTAAAAGTGAACGTCATGGTGTTAACTCAAAATGCCGAAAATTTTAATCGGGTCTTAAAACAGCTAAACCCGGATAGCTCTCTTAATCTTATTCAGGTCACCGACTTAGGCCCCACCACATCTATGTTACTGCAACAGAAGATTGAAGAGGGAGAGTTAGTCGTTATCGCCGGGGATAGAACCTCATCAAATACCGAAGGTCGGGTGATCTACGCCCCCTTCATGGGAAAGGAAGCCCCCTTCCCTCAGGGCCCATTTATTCTTGCAGGACTACTCGACTGCCCCGTATATTTAATGTTTTGCCTTCGTGAAGAGGGACAATATAGGGTCCATTTAGAAACATTCTCGAATACATTAAAAGGCCCCAGAAAAGGCCGAATGCAAAGACTCGAAGACGCCGTGAATAACTACAGCTCACGGCTAGAATATTATGCGCGGCGTGAACCGCTGCAATGGTTTAATTTTTTTGATTTTTGGCGTAAGGACAATGAAATCCAGCGAACCAATTTTCAGGGTAAAGACAGGACAGATAAATAGATGACTCAGACTAATCAATCAAACCAAAGCGAGATGATTGTTCATTTTGGTCACAGGGGCTTATCCCTGGAAGATGTCGTTGCTATAGCCAAAGGCGCCAAGGCAAAGTTAAAAGATAGTCCTGATTATCAGGCCTATATTCAAAAAGGGGCTAACTTTATCGATAGCCTGCTTAGCGAAGAAGGGGTGGTCTATGGAGTCACTACCGGCTATGGCGACTCTTGCACGGTTACTGTGGGTCTGGATCTGGTCCATGAACTCCCCTTGCATCTCACTCGATTTCACGGCTGCGGCTTAGGCGAAATACTCTCCCCCATGCAGGCACGCGCCGTAATGGCTTGCCGCTTAAGCTCACTCGCCGTCGGTAAATCTGGTGTGAGTTACGAGCTACTGCAAAGAATTGAAACCTTACTTAATCTCAATATCATTCCGGTGATCCCGGAGGAAGGTTCGGTAGGAGCCAGTGGCGATCTGACGCCATTATCCTACCTGGCCGCGGTGATTGTGGGTGAGCGAGATGTTATTTATGAAGGTGTGCGTCAGCCTGTTGCCGATGTGTATGCCAAGCTCAATATCACTCCCTTAAGACTTCGTCCGAAAGAGGGATTGGCACTCATGAATGGCACCGCCGTCATGACAGCTCTGGCTTGCTTGGCCTATGACAGGGCTCAATACCTGAGTCGACTCGCGAGCCGCATCACCGCGATGGCATCGCTCACTCTGAAGGGGAATTCTAACCACTTCGATGAGATCTTATTCGCTGCCAAGCCTCATCCGGGCCAAAACCAGATAGCCACCTGGATCCGCGATGATCTCAATCATCATGAGCATCCAAGAAATTCAGATAGACTCCAGGATAGATACTCTATTCGCTGCGCACCGCACATTATCGGTGTACTGCAAGACGCGCTGCCTTTCATGCGCCAGTTTATCGAAACAGAGCTTAACAGTGCCAACGATAATCCTATTGTCGACGCCGAAGGTGAGCACATTCTTCATGGCGGTCACTTCTATGGTGGCCACATCGCCTTTGTCATGGATTCGATGAAAAACACGGTTGCAAATATAGCCGATCTTATCGACCGTCAGATGGCTCTGGTGATGGACCCTAAGTTCAATAACGGCCTTCCCGCTAATTTATCGGCATCGACAGGGGCAAGACGTGCAATTAACCATGGTTTCAAAGCCGTGCAGATAGGCGTATCTGCCTGGACAGCCGAAGCATTGAAAAACACGATGCCCGCCAGCGTATTTTCTCGGTCTACCGAGTGTCACAATCAAGATAAAGTCAGCATGGGCACCATCGCGGCGCGCGATTGTATGCGTGTACTCCAGTTGACCGAACAGGTTGCCGCAGCCGCGCTGTTAGCCATGTCTCAAGGGATCAATTTACGGATCTCCCAAAAGGAGCTTTGTTACTCTTCACTGACCCCATCCGTCGCCAAGACTCTAGAGCAAGTTAAGGCTGACTTTGAGTTACTGACAGAAGATAGACCACTAGAGCCGGTCCTCAGGCAGACAATAGACAAGATCCAGCATGGTTTATGGGAAGTGTGTTCATGACCAAGCTGTCGGGAACCGCCCTCTTAACCACTGAGTTAGAGATGCTGATCCCATTCCATGACGTCGACTCTATGGGGATCACCTGGCATGGCAACTATTTACGTTATTTTGAAATAGCACGCTGTCAGCTATTAGATGAGATCCAATACGGTTACCGGGAGATGCAAGCCTCCGGGTATTCCTGGCCTATCGTCGACCTACAGATAAAATACGTTCAATCCAGCACGTTTGAGCAAAAGATTAAGGTTGTCGCCTCACTTGTCGAATGGGAGAACCGTATCAAGATCAACTATCAAGTCAGAGATGTAGTAACGGATCAGCGACTCACTAAGGGCTACACAATACAAGCCGCCGTTGAAACAGCAACCAATGAGCTTTGCTTCGTGACGCCAGATATCTTCAGACAAAAAATTGCTCACCTGATAGAGAGTTACACCTCCCACAGCGCGGCGATATCCAAAGGAAACAGTCGATGAAGACACGCGTGGGTTCTTATAACAAGAAGCTCGCAACCGGCTTACTGCTACTGTTGAGTTTGAGCATATTTAACTGTCATGCGATACAATCTCCTAGTTATGACGCTCTTTTTGAATCAAAAGCAGACAATGAGCAGCTACAGGCATTAGCCGATCGCCTCATGATAGGAGAAAACGCCAGCGGAAAATTTACTCAATACCGTACACTCAGAGTGTTAAAAAAGCCTCTGATCAGCCATGGCCTCTTTATTTTTGATTATCAACTCGGCTTAGTGTGGCAGCAGACTCAGCCCTTTGAAACGACGCTGATATTAAAAGACGGGGAGTTGGTTCAGATAGATAGCGCGGGGAGAAAACAGGTATCCCAGGCCGGTTCCAGTCAGGGAGCCGCAACTATAGCGCAAACTATGCCGAGTTTATTATCGGCACTGCTTAGCGGTAAGTTGAGCGAGTTAAGCACGCATTTCAATCTGTATCTAAAGCCTAATCGCACACAAAACAGCTCACCAGAAAATACAGAAAACCATTGGCAGCTGGGATTAATTCCAAAAGATCCTCTGCTCATCAAAGCGATACCTAAAATGGTATTGGAAGGTGAGGAACAAGTATCGGCGCTGATATTACTGAGCACCAATGGTGACAGTAGCAGAATTGAATTTAAGCAGATAAACAACGCCCCGCTTTCGAAAGAGCAGCGACAGCTGTTGTTAGAGAAGCACAGCGCCCCCTTACAGCCTAAGGTTCAGCCTAAAGCTGAGCCAGAACTTTATCCATGATAGATAAGCTGGCACTCAGGCTGAGTCAATGTCCGGCAAGACTCAAATTTGCTATCTGGATCTTATTGCTGTGCATCATCTCGGTAACTGGCATACAGCTTTGGCAAGGCGGGGCTAAGATCCAAAGTGATATTTTAGCGATGCTGCCGGAGATCCAAGAAAACCCCTTAGCCGAAACCGCCCTCGCCCGGGTCGAAGAACAGCTATCAAACACTGTCTATATCGCCCTTCTCGCCGAAGATGAAGGCCAAGCTATTACTGCGGCTCAAACATTGATGGAGAGCCTTTCATCAGGCAATCGAGATGCCTTCGTTGATATTAGAAGCGCCGATCTAAATCAGGCTCAGGCACTCAACCAATTCTATTTTAGTCATAGATTTAATTTATTAACCCAAACTCAGGCTCACGCCCTCACATCGGGCAAATTAAACGAACTGACTCAACAGGCTCAGAGTCAACTGTATAACGCGTTTGGCTACGCTAACAGTGGCTTAATCGCTAACGACCCCTTGCTGCTTTATCCGGACAACCTACTGGCTCTCGCGCCTAAACAAACATTACAGGTACAGCAGGGTATATTGCTGGGACAAGCACAGAAGACGGGAACAAATTCAAACTCAGCGGAACATGTCGCCGCTATTGTGATGGCCAAGGGCGTGGGTAGCGCCTTTAATCCAAACACACAAGAGTTACAGATGGCCGTGCTACAACAGGCATTCGAGTCAGTTAGATCCCAAAACAACCAGATAGAGATTATTAAAGCCGGCGCTCTGTTTCATGCCAGCGCCGCGACTCAGAGTGCGAAGAGTGAAGTGTCCAGTCTGGGACTCGCCTCACTTATCGGCGTAAGCTTACTCGTCTGGTTCGCCTTTCGTTCGATCATGCCCCTGGGCATTGCATTATTGACGATAGCCACCAGCCTGTTGTCTGCGGTAGTGATGACATTGCTTGTCTTCTCAGAGCTTCACCTGCTGACCTTAGTATTTGGTACCAGCCTGATAGGTATTGCCATCGACTATAATTTTCATTTTTATTGTGAGCGGCTGGCTCAAACCAATAAAAGTGCCAACGACGTCATAAGACACATATTTCCGGCGATCACGCTGGCACTGCTTACCAGTGTATTAGCCTATTCGGGAATAGGACTCGCCCCCTTCCCCGGAATGCAGCAGGTTGCTGTCTTCTGTGCTGCGGGCTTGTTCGGCGCCTATATCACCTTGGTTTTGGCTTATCCACTACTCGCCTCAGGGCCGTTGCCTTCGGGTGACAAACCGCTAACTATGGCTGCGGCATATCTGACAAAGTTAAATTTAACCTCTCGGTTTTTGAATATAAAAACTGGCATGGCTCTGCTTCTCATCTCAGTCATTCTTGGAGCATTTGGCCTTTATCGACTCACGAGTGACGATGATATTCGAAACCTTCAACAGAGCCCTGAGTCCGTTTTGAGTGAAGAACAGCAACTCAGAGGCATTCTCAGTGGCGGCACAGATAATCAATTCCTGCTCGTTAGAGCCGATACCGAAGAACTGTTGTTACAGCGCTTGGAAATACTAGCCCCTAAGCTGAACAATGCCGTAGAAAATGGTTTGATTGGTAATGCTTTTAGCCTAAGCAGTTACCTTCCAAGCAAGAGTAAACAAGAGAGTAATTACCATTTACAGGGACAAATATATCAACAACATTTAGCCCAGATCATTGAAAGCCTTGGACTCGATGATTCCCTAAGCTCAGACTTAGCACAGGCTTATCACACGGCGAAGGGAAGCTATATCGATGCTGAATCCTTTATCAGTTCAGATGCAGGGAAACTGTTTAAGCCACTATGGATAACTCCCACGCCTTTGCAAGATGAATACGGGACTATAGTGTTACTTGGCGGGATAACCAAGATCGACAAACTGGCACATTTTTTCGCCGACCAGCCCTATGTTCAGTTGGTGGATAAAGTCGGTGACATATCTGGCATTATGGGCCAATACCGTAAATTAACCCTATGGTTACTCGCCATCGCCATGGCAATGGCGGTGATCATTTTTAGTACTCGCTTCGGGATTAAACTGGCCTCTCTCGTCGTTGCTGTTCCGGCTCTTTCTGCGGTATTGACCCTCTCACTACTAGGATTGATAGGCGCTCCCCTGACACTATTTCATGCCCTGGCCCTTATTCTCGTTTTTGGTATAGGAGTCGATTACAGCCTATTTTTTGCCGAATCCAAACAGCAGAATCGAGGCGTGATGATGGCGGTGTTTATGTCTGCTTGTTCAACCATCTTAGCCTTCGGCCTGCTGGCATTTAGCAGTACCCCGGCCATACATAGCTTTGGACTGACGCTCCTGCTGGGGATCGGCTTCACCTTTGCCCTATCTCCCTTTATTCAAACTTTTACAAGGACTTTTAAGTGATGCATGCCGCTTCAACTACGCCACAGACTCTGACTGGCATTGACGTTGTTATCATAGGTGCAGGGCCATCGGGTAGCATCGCCGCCAGCCTTCTTCACCAGCAAGGAAAACGAGTTGTTGTCATCGAGAAGCAGCATTTCCCACGCTTTTCCATCGGTGAAAGTTTGCTGCCTTGCTGTATGCAATTTCTTGAACAGGCAAACATGCTCGACGCCGTTAACAAGGCCGGTTATCAGTTCAAAAATGGCGCCGCTTTTCGTTATAAAAAACAATACACAGATTTCAACTTTAGCGACAAATTCACACCCGGTCCGGAAACAACCTTTCAGGTAGAACGCGCTGACTTCGATAAATTACTTGCCGATACAGCAAGCGAACAAGGCGTTGAAATTCGCTACGGCGAAACAGTTAACGCGGTCGACCTGACTGACAAGCCTAAGCTAACGGTGAGCGATGCCAACGGAGAGGTTTATCTCATCGAGGCTGAGTATCTATTGGATGCCAGCGGGTTTGGTCGTGTTTTACCTAAGTTACTCGCCCTTGAAAAGCCTTCGACTTTGGCCAACCGCAGTGCCATATTTACCCATATCCAAGATAATATCGATAATAAAGAGGTCGATGGCAGACCCTTTGACCGTAATAAAATATTGATTAGCGTTCACCCCGAAAATAAGGATATCTGGTTTTGGTTAATTCCATTAAGCCCAGGTCACTGCTCTTTAGGGGTCGTGGGGGAGCCCCACCTTCTGGGCGACTCAGCCCATAACTTGCAAGATCGACTCATGGATATGGTCAATCAGGAGCCTGGGCTTAATAATCTACTGGCTAATGCCGAAGTCTTGCGCGAATGCGCAGAGCTTAAAGGCTACTCCGCCAATGTCAGCACCTTGGCCACCAACAAGTTTGCCCTGCTGGGCAATGCTGGCGAGTTCCTCGATCCCGTCTTCTCTTCTGGCGTTACTATTGCTATGCAATCAGCCTCAATGGCGGCTAAATGTTTAGTTAGACAACTCAATGGGGAAGATATCGATTGGCAGAGTGAATACGCGACCCCCTTGATGCGCGGGGTCGATACCTTCCGCACCTATGTTGAGGCTTGGTATGATGGTCGCTTTCAGGACGTGATCTTCTATGATGACCCGGATAACAAGATCAAACAGATGATCTGTTCAATCTTGGCCGGCTATGCGTGGGATAAAACTAACCCCTTCGTCGCCGAATCAGAAAAAAGGCTCAACCTTATTGTTGAGCTATGTCGCTAAAGGTTGTCATTGAAGTAGAGAGAACACTATGGTCCAATTATCAAAAACCATAACCAACAACGTGAAGCGTGGCCAACAAATCTGCATCCTTGTCTGTCTGTCGCTGCTTGTTAGCGCCTGCAGCCAGACCCTGCAACGTCAAACCTGTGTTGCCCTGGCCAAAAATGTAACTTACTGCCTTGCACCTATTCCTGCAAACAGTCAGGTACGTTCGGTGACTCAGCAGGTGGCTATTCACGTGAATGACTCCCGTCATGAACTCCTGACTCAGCTTGAGCTGGATAGAGAGCAATTGACACTGGTCGGTCTGGCTCCCTTAGGGCAGGCGCTATTTACTTTGGTCTTCGATGGCACAGAGCTGCAGAGTCAACAAAGTATGCTGTTAGGTGATGAATTTAAAGCCGAATACCTGCTTGCGCTCATCCAACTGATATACTGGCCAGAGGAAGATGTAAATGCCCATTTGCAAGGGGCGAAGCTAACATCTCCCGAATGTGATGCGCCACAATGCCGAAGAATATATGCTTCGGGGAGTGACACTAAAGACAATCAGCAAGAGAGTATCTTGAAGATTCGTTTTAATAAGAGTGATCCATGGATGGCAGAGGTAGAACTCGCGATCTCACAAGCCAAATTTGAACTTAAAATAACCCCGATTTAAGTTGGCTTTTTACCCTAAACGGGCATGAACACAAGCGATATAACCCAAGTTATACAACCATAGTTAGATGAAAATATAATGACTAAAATAGCCATCTCACACATAGGACTATGCACTCCGTTAGGCCAGAGCCCGGAACAGGTATTAGCCCGACTCGTAAAAGGTGATATCGGAGCGATGAAACTTCGTGACGATCTCATCCCACAGTGCACGACCTTAGTGGGGGAAGTAAACCTGCCACTGCCAGAACTTCCTGCGCCTCTTTCGTCATTCAACACCCGCAATAATCAGTTGTTACTCTGCGCCGCACTGCAAATAGCCGACAGGGTGACACAAGCTCGCGAACAATATGGACCCGAACGCATCGGCATTATATTAGGCACCAGCACTTCAGGCATAGCTCAGGGCGAGGAAGCCTTAACGCATAGAAGCAAACAAGGCCAGCTCCCCTCAGATTATCAATATTCCCAGCAGGAGCTCGGAAATGGCAGCGAGTTTTTACGCCACTTCTTTAATACCAGTGGGCCTTGCTATACCGTTTCTACCGCCTGCTCTTCGAGTGCCAAAGTATTTGCCAGTGCCAGACGATTATTACAGGCAGACCTTTGTGATCTCGTCATCGTCGGCGGTAGTGACAGCCTCTGCAGATTAACACTCAATGGCTTTTACTCCTTAGAATCGATTTCCAAGGGCCATTGCCAACCTTTTAGCGCCAGTAGAGATGGGATTAATATCGGTGAAGGCGCGGCATTGTTTACGCTTGAACGAGGCGAGGCGGAAGTCATGTTAGCAGGCGTTGGTGAGTCCAGCGATGCCCATCATATTTCGGCGCCTCATCCGGAAGGCCGAGGAGCCATATCGGCAATAAGAGCAGCAATCGATGATGCCGGGATCGATGCCAAAACGATCAGTTATATCAACCTTCATGGCACAGCGACCCGTAAAAATGACGCCATGGAGAGTCGGGCCCTACTGGAGGTATTTGGTAACGCAATCCCCCCATGTAGCTCAACCAAGCCTCTAATCGGACATACTTTAGGGGCGGCAGGGGCTATCGAGGCGGCATTTTGTTATCTTTTACTCACCGCGCTCAATGTCACACAGGCTCTCCCGCCACAGGTTTGGGATGGGGAGCAAGATCCTAACGACCCCAGCTTACCTTTGGTCAAGCAAGGACAAACCGCTGATATTAAATACATCATGAGCAACTCATTCGCTTTTGGTGGCAGTAATGCCAGCCTGATTTTTTGCCGCCAAGAGGCATAAGCATGACGAAAGAAACCTCCTTACCTCAACCCTTATCTCTATTACCGATTGCCGAGGTTGTGCCCCATAGAGCACCCATGATCTTAATCGACACTTTGATAGAGCATGGCCCCGATACCTTGTTGACTCAGACGAGTATTACCGCTCAGAGTCCCTACTTCGATGCAAGTATTGATGCCGTACCCAATTATGTCGGAATCGAATATATGGCGCAGAGTATTGCCGCATTAGCTGGTGTTGAGGCCAAATCTCGTGGCGAAGCCATCCGAGTAGGATTTCTTCTTGGGAGTCGAAAGCTACAGATGCACATACCAAATTATAAATTGGGTGAGAGTTATCAGACCAGGGTAACCCGCCTTTATCAGGAAGAGTCCGGGTTAGCGGTTTTTGATTGTCAGATATTTCATCAAGATATCTTAGTTGCCGAGGCAAATGTAAATGTATTTCAGCCTCAAGATGCCCTCGCCTATATTTCAGAGAGCCAAGGATAAAGCATAATGAATAAACGGATATTAGTGACAGGCTCCAGCAGAGGCATTGGCAAAGCGATAGCATTGCAACTCGCTCAAGCTGGATATGATATTGCCCTGCACTTTCACAGTAATCATGAAGCGGCAGAGACAACCAAGCAGGCGCTACTCGAACAGGGTATTAAGGTTTCCTCTCTGCAGTTTGATATTGCCGATCGTGAAGGGGCTAGAACCAGTATTGAAAATGATATCGAGCAGCATGGTGCCTATTACGGTGTGGTGCTTAATGCCGGGATTAATTGCGATACCGCCTTCCCAGCCATGACCGCAGATGAATGGGACAGTGTCGTTCACACTAATTTAGATGGTTTTTATAACGTCATTCACCCAACAGTCATGCCAATGATTCAGACCCGCCTTGGCGGTAGAATTATCACTATGGCCTCAGTATCAGGCATTGCCGGCAATCGGGGGCAAGTCAACTATAGCGCCTCTAAAGCCGGGATAATTGGCGCTACCAAGGCACTGTCATTAGAGTTGGCCAAACGAAAAATTACTGTCAACTGTATCGCACCCGGGCTAATCGAGACCGATATGGTAGCGGATATCCCTAAAGATATGGTCAAAGAGCTTGTTCCTATGCGCCGCATGGGCAAACCCTCTGAAATTGCAGGACTGGCTAAATTTCTGATGTCTGATGATGCAGCCTATATTACCAGACAAGTAATTTCGGTAAACGGAGGCATGATCTGATGGAACACAATCAGGTGTTGTGGTCATTAAACGGAGAGTTAAACGTATGAGCAGACGAGTCGTCATCACCGGCTGCGGTGGTATTTCCAGCTTGGGCCACGACTGGCCAACCATCGCCGATAACTTAAAGGCTCTAAAGAACTGTGTCGTGCGTTTCGATGAATGGGATCGTTATGACGGTCTTAACACTCGATTAGCAGCCCCCGTGACAGACTTTGAAAAGCCGGCGCATTACTCCCGCAAGAAAGTCCGTTCTATGGGCCGGGTCTCATTGATGGCGACCCGAGCCAGCGAGCTCGCGCTTACCGATGCCGGGTTACTAGATGATCCGGTTGTGAGTTCCGGCGCTATGGGTATCGCCTATGGGTCGTCCACGGGTAGCACAGATCCCATCATTGCCTTTGGTGACATGCTTAAAAATGGCGATATGTCGGGTGTCACCGCCACCAGTTATATCCGTATGATGGCTCACACTACCGCGGTCAACGTTGGCGTCTTCTTCGGCCTCAAGGGGCGTGTCCATACCACCAGCAGCGCCTGCACTTCCGGTAGCCAAGGAATAGGATACGCCTATGAAGCGATTAAATATGGCCAGCAAGAGTTAATGCTTGCGGGTGGCGGTGAAGAGTTATGCGCCACTGAAGCCGTGGTCTTCGATACCCTTTTTGCCACCAGCACCAAGAATGAAACCCCCGAGCTCAGCCCGAGCCCTTTCGATAAGGGTCGTGATGGTTTAGTCATAGGCGAAGGCGCCTGTACCTTAGTGCTCGAAGAGCTTGAACATGCTCTGGCTCGCGGTGCAAAGATCTATGCCGAAATAGTCGGCTTCGGGACTAACTCCGATGGCCTTCATGTGACTCAACCTAATGCCGATACCATGGAGATTGCCATCAGGCTGGCATTGAAAGATAGTCAGCTTCTACCCGATGCCATCGGTTATGTTAATGCTCACGGCACCGCGACCGATAGAGGCGATATCGCCGAAACTAAGGCGACTCAAGCTGTATTTGGCAATAAGATGCCAATCTCATCACTCAAGAGTTACACCGGTCATACCTTAGGCGCTTGCGGCTCACTAGAAGCTTGGATCAGTATCGAGATGATGAATGCAGGTTGGTTTGCCCCAACCCTTAACCTGACAGATATAGATCCCGAATGCGGTGAGTTAGATTACATTAAAGGGGACATTCGCCATATTGATACTAACTACGTGATGAGTAATAACTTCGCATTCGGTGGTATCAATACCTCCTTGATATTCAAGCGCTGGTCAAACCAAGCCAACCCAACCTAATAAAAGGATGTTATTGATGATAAAAACTATAGCGTTAACTTTAGTTCTTGCCGCTTGCTCTCTCAGCGGACAAGCCGTGGCCCAAACACTGACCGAAGCCGAGTATGTGGCTATTTTTAGCGGTGATGATGTTAATAAGCAGAAGCGAGCCATCGACTCTCTGGTGCTGGCAGGTCTATCGGATCCTAAGGTATTCGACACATTGCACGCTAAATTTCAGGCGTCACTGCCACTGGCCGTCGATAATGCCAGTAACGACTACAGTGCCTGGCTGTTAAAAGGGCTAGCCTACTCGGGAGATGAGAAATACCTGCAAACCTTCAACGAGATCATAGCAGGCGATTACCCTAAAAAGCTGAAGAAATATGCGAAAAAATCCATACCGACCCTCGAGCAGTATAAGGTCTGGACACCTATCCTAAGTGACAAGAGTCAGTATGCGGCTTCACAGACCCAAGAGGTCAATGTGATTGCCAATGCGCTAAGAAGTGATGAATTAGAGTTAAAGCGCTACGCCGCTAAACGAATGATCAATCACTCATTACACGCTCCCTACCTATTATCGGTATTAGACAGTGAACTTAAGGAACCACGCTTACTCAAGCATGAAAAGTTAGCGATTAACACTTATGCCTATATGGCAAAGGCGCTGGCAAGCTCGGCTAAACCGGAATACAAGCCGACTCTGGAGCATATTGCAGAACACAGCTCAGAGAAAAAATTACAAAAATACGCAAAGAAGTACCTGAAGACTTATTATTGATATTGAATGAAGGGCAGTATTCCACGCGTTAGTGATCTCTCATCGCTGCCCTCAAGACTCACATTCCCTGTTGCACAGATCCATCGATTAGATTAATCTTATCAAGATTTTTCTAATCGATATGTCAGTTCGGACATGTTTAATCCAAAATTTTCAGTCACTCGTATCTAAAAGAGAGGTCATTAATGTTGCAGTCTTTGCTATCTAAACTAGCTGGTGCCGAGTCAAGTAAACGTTGCTGGGCACTCATTGAGCGAGGTGCTACGGTGATCGACGTGAGGTCCCCAGAAGAGTTCAGCTCAGGACATCTGCCACAAGCCATCAATGTTCCCCTCAATCAGATATCCAGTTGGCTCCTCGATCAGGATCCAAAGCAAGAATATGTTCTCTATTGTGCCGCCGGTATTCGTGCTCAAAAGGCCTGTGAACAATTAAGAAACAGCGGTTTCTCAAATATTGCCAATGCAGGGTCACTGAAAGATCTTCTCTGTTATCAAGTCGCTTAAGTAAAACCTCGGTATAAAAAATCCCGCTGACCCGAGTCATATCATGATTTGGACCAGCGGGATGGACGAACAATAGGGTCAAAATAAAGTTGGGGGGTTGATAGTTCCGCTTTTGCCTCTGCCCTTTGCGTTCAAACCTCTTTAACTGCTAACACCAGACAGCATAAACAATCAAAGCCATGGAGATCAGGCCACCATTTTTTCTAACGCTTGCTGAGCCGACTCAATCCCCTGCTTAGATGCCTCAGGACCCATACTCAAAGCTTCGCTATACACGGTTTCGACCTCTTCGATACCGATAAACCCAAGTACAGTCTTAAGATAAGGCACGACGTGGTCGGAAGCACCGCCTTTGTGAACGCCGCCTCGCGTGGTGATCAATACGGCGCGCTTACCCGTGATCAAACCTTTAGGTCCAGTCTCGGTATAAGTGAAGGTCACACCAGCACGCGCAACCAGATCGATCCAATTTTTAAGTTGTGTAGGGATACTGAAGTTATACATAGGCGCTGCAATAACTATGGTGTCATGATCTTTAAGCTCTTGAATAAGTGAGTCAGATAAAAGCAATGCCTGCTCCTGACGCGCCGATAACTTGTCACCACCTCGTAAACCCGATGCGATTTCACCATCGAGCATTGGCAGAGGCTCTGCCGCCAAATCACGTACGCTTATCTCGGATCCCTGCAGTTCCCAATGTTGCTTAAGATGTTCAACCAACTGACCGGATTGAGAGTAATCGCCTAAAATGCTCGACTTTAAAATTAGTACTTTTGACATATCTGACTCCACGTCATTCTGTGATTGAGAACCGATTCTCAATTCGATGAAGCCAGTGTAATTTACGATAAAGAAGATAAAAAGCGGATAAAATTTGATAAACAAACCTAAAAAAACGAATGATAAATCATTCATAACGGAGGGAGACAGGCTCCCTCTATGGTTAAAAATTGCTATATCATCCCAATAACAAAGGACGGTGCCGTTTGGCGATAACAAATATCATGGTAAATAATCCACTGGCTATCGATGCAAAGATATAACGACTCTTCTTACGGATCCCAGTCCTGAATGTCTGTATAGCGAAAGAGTAACTGGACTTGAAAATAGCTTTCTCCACATCGGCAAAAGTGCCTACATCAGAGTGATCCAGTTGAGGGATTTAAGATTATGTATGCGGGGAAATCGGCTGACTGACGTACAAAGCTTCAAACTTGGCACAGATGCATTCACCACAATATAGATCGACAACAAGTTTCACCTTCACTCTTCGCCCTCGGGATAAGCGGCTAAGGTCAGTATCCGGCCAGATGATCTTGGCTATTGGTGCCTTTGTTATTGGTGCAAGATAACGCATATGGGCGTCGGCTAACACGATATCTCCTTCGACCCTAGCTATACGCTGTTGCAACCACAACATGCCCCAAGCGGTCAGGGTTGCCAAAGTATAGATACTGCCGGCAAACATAGTCTGGTGTAAGTTGATATTAGGAGATAGAGGCGCACTAACCATCAGCTGGTTATCATGATATCCAAGCGGGGATATCTGCATAAACGCACTGACAGGAATCGTTCGATGCCAGGT
>SDWK01000470.1 GCA_004195335.1 Shewanella sp. | reverse complement strand
ACTCTGGTCGGGTTTTTTTTTGCTTGCAACCTGTAACTAACTAATTTAGTGATAAATGTTATTGCTGTTTTCATACTTTTATTGAGTTGTTTTTGTTTAAATCCTATATAAGTTCGCGTGTTTTTTGAGCTGGAACGGAAGTTTTTCTACCTTAGTTAACTTTGTTTATAGTTTTACTATGATCCAGCTCAAATTTTTGGGTATAATGAGCCCCGCCTCAGGTTTCGTTTTTGAGTTTTAGGTTAAAGCCCTATATTCGAAAAATAATTTAAAACAAAAATTCCAACACTCTCTGGAGATAAGTGGATGAGCAATGCGCCAGTCGATACCGGACGTCGCAGATTTCTGACTGCAGCCACTGCCGTAGTAGGTGGTGTAGGTGCCGTCGCTGTAGCGGTTCCTTTTATAAAGTCATGGAATCCGAGTGCCAAAGCGAAAGCTGCAGGTGCGCCGGTTGAAGTAAATATTAGTAAAGTAGAGCCGGGTCAGCTGATCCGTGTAGAATGGCGTGGAAAGCCTGTATGGGTTGTACGTCGTACTGAAGAGATCCTGAAAAACCTCTCCACTCTCGATGATCAATTACGCGATCCAGCATCAGCAGAAGAGCAACAGCCTGCTTATGCACAAAACGCAGTTCGCTCTATCAACCCTGAGTACTTTATTGCCGTAGGTTTATGTACTCACTTAGGTTGTTCTCCTACCTATCTGCCAGATACTTTTGGTGAGCAGGTTGAGGGTGTGCCTTCCGGTTTCTTCTGTCCATGTCATGGCTCTAAATTTGATATGGCTGGTCGAGTATTCCAGGGAGTTCCGGCACCACTGAACTTAGTTGTTCCACCTCACCAGTATATCGACGATGGCAATGTCATCATCGGTGTTGATCAGGGAGCAGTCTAATGGTTAAGAATATTGTTGATTGGATCGATGCTCGCATCCCTATGACGGCGACCTATAATCGCCATATTGGTCACTATGCGACGCCGACTAACTTTAACTTTTGGTATTTCTTTGGTTCTTTAGCTATGTTGGTACTGGTTAACCAGTTACTAACAGGTATCTGGCTGACCATGAATTATGTGCCAACGGCCGAAGGTGCGTTTGCATCGATCGAATATATCATGCGTGATGTTGAGTACGGTTGGTTGTTGCGTTATATGCACTCTACCGGTGCCTCGGCATTTTTTGTCGTTATCTATCTGCATATGTTCCGTGGTTTGATCTACGGCTCGTACCAGAAGCCTAGAGAGTTACTCTGGCTCTTCGGTATGCTTATCTTCCTCGTGTTGATGGCTGAAGCCTTTATGGGTTACTTGCTACCTTGGGGACAGATGTCTTACTGGGGCGCACAGGTCATTATCTCACTCTTTGGTGCGATTCCTGTGATAGGTGATGACTTAACACTGTGGATCCGTGGTGATTTCGTTGTATCCGGTGCCACTCTAAACCGTTTCTTCGCCTTGCATGTTATTGCACTGCCACTGGTTTTGGTTGTCTTAGTCTTTTTGCACTTAATCGCGTTACATGAAGTGGGGTCAAACAACCCAGATGGTATCGAGATTAAGAAGAATAAAGATGAGAATGGCTGGCCTAAAGATGGTATTCCATTCCATCCTTACTACACAGTTAAAGATATCATGGGTGTCGCAGGCTTCTTAATCGTCTTCTGTTACGTCTTGTTCTTTATGCCAGAAGGTGGCGGTTACTTCCTTGAAGGACCGAACTTCGAAGCGGCTAACTCGATGAAGACACCTGAGCATATTGCGCCAGTTTGGTATTTCACTCCTTTCTACGCAATCTTGCGTGCGATTCCTGATAAGTTGTTAGGTGTCGTTGGCATGGGACTTGCGATAGCCGTTCTATTTGTATTGCCTTGGTTAGATCGTTGTAAGGTTAAGTCTGTTCGTTACCGTAGCCTGACGCATAAGCTGAACATAGCTCAGTTTGCAGTGTCTTTCGTTATTCTTGGTTATTTAGGTGCTGTTGCAGCAAGTCCTGCATTAACCATCGCTGCTCGTGTTTTTACTCTGACTTACTTTGGTTTCTTCGTATTCCTTTGGATATACAGTAAGAACGAGAAGACTAAGCCTGTTCCTGAGAGGTTGACTCACTAATGAAAAAATTGATTATTGCATTAGTTACCTTAATTCCGTCTCTCGCATTTGCGGCGGGTGGTTCACACGTACACTTAGAGAGTGCTAACGTCGATCTAAACGACAAAGCGTCTTTGCAACGTGGTGTTGATCTTTTTCAACACAACTGTTCTGGATGTCATAGTACTCAGTATCAGCGTTACAATCGTGTAGCCGAAGATTTAGATATTTCACTCGATGATATGCGTAGCAAGTATATGTTCGATGAGAATGCTAAGCCTGGCGATTTGATGCAAAACGCGATTCCAGAAGCCGATGCAGCTAAATGGTTTGGTGCAGTGCCTCCGGATTTGACTTTAGTCGCACGAGTGCGTGGCGCTGACTGGGTTTATACCTATTTGAAAGGCTTTTATAAAGATGAGAATCGTCCTTTTGGTGTGAACAACACAGTCTTTCCTTCTGTAGGTATGCCTCATGTTCTCGAACATCTGCAAGGACTTCCTGTAAAGCAAGTTGTTAAGCAGGAAGACGGGACTGAAGTGACTACTCTAGTCGCTACTGGCGGTAAACTATCGGCTGAAGAGTATGACCAAGTGGTACGTGATATCACGGGCTTCCTGGTTTACTCTGGTGACCCAGTAAAACTCGAGCGTGAAAGCATGGGTTGGTGGGTGATGGGCTTCCTGTTTATCTTCTTCATCATTGCTTATCTGTTGAAGAAAGAGTACTGGAAAGATGTACACTAACCCTTTTAAAGGTTAGAATGTACTATCCGCATATTGTAAACGGGGGGCTCTGCCCCTCGTTTGCTTTTTGTTTTTTTGACTTTTAAGTTCCGGAGGGTATCAATGGCTGTTGCTGCCAATAAACGCTCAATCATGACCCTGTTTTCAGGTGCAGACGATCTCTATAGTCACCAAGTTCGTATTGTCTTGGCTGAAAAAGGGGTAACGGTTGATGTACTACAGGTTGATCCAAATGAGATGCCTGAAGATTTAATCGAATTGAACCCTTATAACACAGTGCCGACATTAGTTGATCGTGAGTTAGTGCTTTACAACTCTCGCATTATCATGGAGTACTTGGACGAGCGTTTCCCTCATCCGCCTCTTATGCCTGTTTACCCGGTATCTCGTGGTCGCACTCGCTTAATGATGAACCGAATTGAAACTGATTGGTATTCATTAGTCGAACGTATCAGAAACGGCGATCGTGCCGATGCTGCTCGTAAAGAGCTTCAAGAGAGCCTAACCGCTATCGCTCCAGTATTTTCAGAGATGCCATACTTTATGGCCGAAGAGTTTGGATTAGCCGATTGTTATCTTGGTCCACTGCTTTGGCGTTTACCTGTACTAGGTATCGAACTTGATATGCGTGCAGCTAAAGAAGTTAAGGCCTACATGACACGCTTGTTCGACCGCGAGTCATTTAAAGCATCTTTAACTGAGACCGAGCGCGAAATGCGCATGAGTATCTAATGAAACCTATGACCCCGAATCGTCCATATTTGCTACAAGCATATTATGACTGGTTGATGGATAATGAGTTGACGCCCCATGTCGTCGTTGACGCCTATGTTCCGGGTACTCAGGTTCCACAACAGTATGTGAAAGATGGTCAAATTGTGCTTAATATTACTGATTCAGCTGTAGGTAACCTACAGATTGGACATGATTTTATTGAGTTCAGTGCCCGTTTTGGTGGTGTTCCCCAGCAAGTTGTTTTGCCTATGGCTGCAATTGTTGCTATTTATGCCAGAGAAAATGGTGCAGGCACCGTTTTCGATATGGAAGATGCATATCAACTTGAAGATGAGCCTGTTGAAGCTGGTTTAAGTGTTGTTAAAGAAGCAACAGATGAAGCAGTGCCGACAGAAGAAGCTCCTCCAGCACCTGAACCTAAGCGTCGAGGTCACCTCACATTGGTTAAGTAGTACTTAGTCTTCTAAAAAGCCAGTCTGATGACTGGCTTTTTTTATGCCTGTCTGTATCCCTATCTATTGTTCAGCTTTAGTCTGATAGTGCTTTGATTCGGGGCTCCGGTTTATGAATAAGTTAGGAGACCTATTGCAGAACCTTCTTAAGGTTATGGGACTAGCAGCTAAAAATCACGTTAGAGCTATCGAGTGAGGTGATCAAGGCTTCGCTCTGTGGTAGCATCTTCGGCCAATCGCAATGACATATTTCATCTATGGATATCTGACCCTTTATGCTTTTGATGATCGATAATTATGACTCTTTTACCTTTAATCTAGTGCAGTATTTTCAGCAACTAGGTCAGGAGGTCGTTGTTAAGCGTAATGATGAGATCACTATTGAGCAGATTGAATCGTTGAAGCCTACTCGCTTGGTGATCTCTCCCGGCCCTTGTAGTCCTAATGAAGCGGGGATCTCACTGTCAGTAATAGAATATTTTGCCGGCAAATTGCCTATATTGGGTGTCTGCCTAGGACATCAAGCGATAGCACAGGTATTTGGTGCTAACGTGATAAGAGCCAAGCGGGTCATGCATGGCAAGACGAGTGTGATAGAACATCTGGGCCAAGGCATTTTCTCTAAGCTGAATAATCCACTGACAGTGACTCGCTACCACTCTCTATTAATTGAGTCAGTTCCTGAGCCGTTTATTTTAGATGCCTGGTATACCGATCCGATACATGGCGTGGAGATAATGGCCATGAGACATAAAAGATTGCCTATATATGGGGTTCAGTTTCACCCTGAGTCGGTGCTTACCGAGCAAGGTCATGAGCTTTTACAAAACTTTTTGAACGCTTGAATGTTTACACTCTTTCCTAAGCGTAGACTTATAACCCCTATCTCTGATTAAACCTCTGTTACAAGTTTTATGAATATTCCTCATTCAACGTTATTCCATTTGTGATATAAATATCCGCAAAATAATACCAACGAACCTTGTTCTTGTATGAGGCACTGATGTTCGTTGAAAAATAAAAAAGGAAGGGAAATGACAGGACTGATGCGTAACTCAGGTCTTAGTTTAATTGC
>SDWK01000468.1 GCA_004195335.1 Shewanella sp. | reverse complement strand
CTATATACTCAAAAATCAAAATGTAAAAAATATAAAACAAAAAATCATTTTATTGAACATGAATGGAGCCCATTTCTATGCCCGAGATACGTTGTGATTCCTACTATAATGCGACGATAAATGATGAAACCCAATATCCCAGATTGGAAAGCGATATTCGTGTCGATGTCGTTATTGTTGGTGGCGGTTTCACTGGGGTCTCGACGGCCGTCGAATTAGCTGAGCGGGGATTAAAAGTCGCCATAGTCGAAGCCAACAAGATAGGCTGGGGGGCGACAGGGCGAAATGGCGGCCAGGTCACGGGGAGCCTATCCGGTGATGCGGGCATGGTTAAGCAACTGAGAAATGAGCTTGGCATGGAGGCGGAAAATTTTATTTGGGATCTTCGCTGGCGAGGCCATGAGATCATTAAACACCGTGTTGAAAAATATAACATTGATTGTGACCTGAAATTTGGTCATCTACATACAGCCTATAAACCTGGGCATATGGCAGAAATGGAAAAGACCTACACAGAAGCGGTGAGCCGAGGGATGGGAGATGAAGTGACACTCTTGTCTAAGCAGGATATCCCAGAGTATTTAGAGACGCCGCTGTATCATGGTGGCTTACTCAATATGCGTAATATGCATCTGCATTCTGTGAACTTGTGCATAGGCGAGGCCAGAGCAGCACAGAGTCATGGAGCGATGATATTTGAAAATTCGCCAGTACTGGATATCAGTGATGGTGCCTTACCTGTGGTAAAAACAGCCCATGGTTCAATAACAGCCAACAGCGTATTAATCGCGGGTAATGCTTATCATAAGCTGGCCAGGAAGAAGCTCAGTGGCATGTTGTTTCCCGCCTCATTAGGTAATTGTGCAACGGTAAAATTAACCGCCGAAGTTGCTAAGGCTATCAATCCCCACGATATTGCAGTGTATGACAGTCGATTCGTGTTGGATTACTATCGAATGACGGCTGATAATCGGCTTATGTTTGGTGGTGGGACCAACTATTCCGGACGGGATTCTAAGGATGTCGCTCAAGAACTCCGCCCAGCAATAGAGCGGACTTTTCCGCGGCTGAAAGGGATAGACATAGAGTTTGAATGGACGGGCATGGCGGGAATAGTGGTGAACCGAATTCCCCAACTGGGTAGAGTGTCACCTAATGTGTTTTATTGCCAAGGCTATTCCGGCCATGGAGTGGCGACTTCTCATATTATGGGTGAGATCATGGCTAACGCCATCATAGGTCAATTGACCGAGTTTGATCTGTTTGCTGACATGAGACAGATTAGATTACCAGTCGGAGAATGGCTGGGAAATCAAGGAATGGCACTGGGTATGATGTATTATCGAATGATGGAAAACTTCCGTTGAGATCAGGTATAAATTTAGAATGAACCGTTTTTCAGAGTTGTCTTGCCTTTAACTAAAAAGCCGAACATAAGTTCGGCTTTTTGATATCTGATCCTGTCCCGTCCTGCGTTATAGCTCGACTTTTTCCATCTCTAACTGTTGAAGTGAGATAACGGCTTGGGTCCGATTACGGACGCCCAGTTTACGGAATATCGCTGTTGCATGGGCTTTAATTGTGGCCTCAGAAACCCCGAGATCATAGGCTATTTGTTTATTTAATAAACCTTCTGCAAACATCCGTAACACCTTATATTGCTGAGGTGTGAGATCGGCCAGTTTACTGGCCACCAGATCGGTTGCATCTTCATCTATTGAACGCAATTCTACATTCGCCGGCAACCAAATATCCCCTTCAAGCACGGCTGTTAATGCCGATGAGAGCGTTTCCATGGATGCTGATTTAGGAATGAAGCCTGCACTGCCATAATGAACGGCTCGACTGATGGTGATGTTGTCCTCGTGCGCCGAGATAACCACAACAGGAAGATCCGGATAATGAGTACGAAGGTGAATTAATGTGGAATAGCCATGAGAACCAGGCATCTGTAGATCCAACATGACCAAGTCGAATTCGACATCATCATTCTCAAGTTGACTCTGTAATGCTTGGGCGCTGTCGGCTTCAAACCAGCGGGTGTCAGTAAAGGATCCAGCTAATGCTTGGCGTAGGGCATTTCTGAATAATGGGTGATCATCTGCAATAATTATATTTAAGTTTTCTAGCTTCATGGCTTTTATGTTTGTGTTAGTTGCACGTGAAGATTAATTCAATGTAACAGAAAAAGGAGAGGGGAGCCTATTGGTTTATCAGAAAGGGGGAATATTTTGCGTTAAAATTCGGTTTGTTAGACTTAAGTCTAGTAACCATTGCCTCAATAGAAATTGAGTTGGAAACTCAATTTCTATTGAGGCAATGGCGGCCGATAACTATCGCTGCTATTGCTATGTATGAATTACTCTTGTGTCCAAACTTTCGTTGGCTGCCTGTTATCATCGATGGCGACAAAGGTGAAGACGCCTCGTATGGCATGTTCACGTTGGTCTGTGTACATATCTTCGACAAAGATATTAACTTCGACCTTTAGGGATGTATTACCGACATGGATAACATTTGCGATGATCTCTGCCAGACTGCCTGCTGGAATGGCCTTTTTAAAGTCAATTCTATCCGAGCTGACCGTAACCAATGGTTTACGACAAAAGCGGGTGGCTGCAATAAAAGCAGTTTCGTCCATCCAGGCTAATGCTTCTCCACCGAATAGGGTGTTGTGGTGGTTGGTGATCGAGGGAAAAATGGCTTTGATGACTCTGGATTCGGCGCTTTTTATACGTGCGTTGATTGCGTTTGAGCGAGGATCTGATGTTTGGGTGAGTGGCATACGGCAACCTAAGGTTATGCATTTAAAATGTCGTGAGTAGCGTTTTACTCATTGTCGAACGAGATTAAATAGGTGTTGAGTTTGAATGACTCATCAACTTCTAACGGTTATTCACAGTGAAAAGTTAATGAGGAAATAGGTCATGCTTTGGTCGTTTTATAAATTTGTGGTGTTAGAAACAAGGCACTAAAAAGGCTTCACGGTTTAGATAACCAGTGAAGCCAATGATATGAGGCTTATGGTGCCTGGAAGCGAACTCCAGTTACTGATTAAGCTTGTTTATTCTATCGCGTGAGGCCTTAGCCAGATCTCTCAATAGGGTTTCAGAGTCTGCCCAGTTCAGGCAGGCATCGGTAATACTCTTACCGTAGACAAGCTCTTCGCCAACAATCACTTTTTGGTTGCCTTCTTCGATAAAGCTTTCAGCCATGATACCTGCGATAGCAGTCGAGCCCTGTCTCATCTGTTTCATGATGCTGTCGGCAACCGCTAACTGTTGCTGGTGCTTCTTTTGACTATTGCCGTGACTGAAATCAATCACCATGCGATGGGAAACACCCACAGCGGTAAGCTGGGTAGCTGCCGCTTCAATATCGGCTTCATGATAGTTAGGCTGCTTGCCCCCCCGTAGAATAATGTGACCATAGGGGTTACCGCTGGTGCGATACACCGCCATCGCCCCATCTTTATCCGGTGAATAGAAGATGTGAGGCTCTTTTGCTGCACGTACGGCATCGATGGCAATATTGATGTTGCCGTCAGTACCATTTTTAAAGCCTACCGGGCAAGAGAGTGCTGAAGCCATCTCTCTGTGGATCTGACTTTCTGTAGTACGGGCACCTACTGCACCCCAGGTGATCAAATCGGCAATATACTGTCCATTCACCATGTCTAAGAATTCAGTGGCAATAGGTAATTTTAGTTCGGTGATCTCTTGCAGTAACCGACGAGCCAGACGTAAGCCTTTATTGGCGTTGAAACTGCCATCGAGATCAGGATCTGAGATTAAGCCTTTCCAACCAACCGTAGTACGTGGCTTTTCAAAGTAGACGCGCATTAAGATACAAAGATCATCTTTGAACTCTTGATGAAGCTTGGCTAATCGGGTTGCATAATCGATAGCGGCTTGTGTGTCATGTATTGAGCAAGGACCGATGATGACCAACAATCGTTGGTCGTCTCCCTTAAGGATGGCTTCGACTTCTTGTCTTTGCTGAACCAGATAATTGGCTGCATCTTCTGTTAACGGGAACTCTGAAGCCAATTTTGCGGGTGAGATAGCTTTACATAATAAAGTGGTGCGTAGTTCATCTGTTTTAATGGTCATTCAATATACCGAGCGTTCGTATGGGCATTTAGCCTTATTACTTGCGATTATAACGAATAGTTGCGACTTGCACAGTGCCTATTAAGGGAATTCTCTTCCTATTTATACCCAGCTGTGCAGTTATATTGACAATATGACGCATTTTAATCGTAAATGTGTTTGATTTTAGAACATGTGACGTTTTAGTCCGGTGATATCCAAAATTTTTGTCGCTATCTCTTCGACAGAATGATTGGTCGTATTAACAAAGGGGATCCGCTCACGTTTATACATCATCTCGACCTCTTTCACTTCGATACGGCATTGCCTTAACGAGGAGTAACGACTGTTATCCATTCGGCTTTTACGTATTTCATGTAATCGAACGGGATCGATCGTTAGACCAAATAGCTTGCTCTTATTCTCTTTTAATACAGTAGGAAGTTTAAGGTTATCCATGTCATCTTCAACAAAAGGATAGTTAGCCGCTTTAATACCAAATTGCATTGAAAGATAGAGGCTACTTGGGGTCTTGCCACAGCGTGACACGCCTAACAGGACTAAGTCGGCTTTATCTATGTTCTTTAAGGTCTGGCCGTCATCGTTGTCCATGGTGTAATTAATCGCATCGATACGTGCTTCATAGCCTTCATTTGCTTTTCCGTGTGTACGATGAACGACCGGAGAGGCTTTCATTCCTAATTGTTGCTCTAACGGCGCGACAAAAGTGTTCAAAAAGTCGTAATCGAGCCCTTCACTGCTGTAGATGATGTCTCGGATCTCGGCTTTCACGATTGAGTGAAACACTAAAGGTCGTTCACCTGTTGTAATAAAACAATCATCAATTTGAGTCTTTACTTTATTAGCTTTCGCTTCTGTTTCAACGAATGGAATTGTAAGTGCATCAAATTCAATGGGAAATTGAGATAGAACGGCGTGGCCAAACACTTCGGCTGTGATCGCGGTCCCATCTGAGATATAAAAGACTTTACGTAACATTTTGACCTCTTGTAGTAA
>SDWK01000466.1 GCA_004195335.1 Shewanella sp. | reverse complement strand
CCAAATCCAGCCAATAAACAGGCAGAACATCAGGCCGATAATGGGCTGGGCGTACTGGGTGGTAATGGTGATGACTAGGCCAAACAGTGTGCCAAAGTTGAAGATAATCACCAGGCTGATTACGAAAATCAGACCTCCGATCAGGTATCCGGCTTTTTTCCGTGCCAAATTGCCATGCTCAACGGCATAGGCGACGGGTACTTCCAGCATGGAGATCGAGGAGGTCAGCGCGGCAATAGTCATCAGGATAAAGAATACGATAGCAACCAATAGGCCGCTTTCTCCCATCGTGTCGAAGAATGCGGGTAATACGTTGAAAATCAATGTATCGGAGTTCAGCAAGGTTCCAGACTCGGAGAAGATTTCGACACCGTTCGCCTTGGCGACATACATGGTGGGTAGAATCAGCAGGCCGGCAATAAAGGCGATACCGGTATCCACCAAGGTGACATAGGCGCCCAGCTTCGGAAGATTTTCCTGTTTGCTGACATAAGAACCATAAATCAGCATGGTTCCGACACCCAGAGACATGGAGAAAAAGGCCTGTCCCAGAGCGCTGATAATCAGTTCAGGATTAAAAATCTGACTAAAATCTGGAACTAAGTAGACCTGCAGGCCTTCCATCGCACCATCAAGGGTTAACACGTATCCGGTCAACGCCAGCAGCATGACAAATAACACGGGCATCAGCCGGGATGACCATTTTTCGATACCGTCCTTTACGCCGCCGTTTACAATAAAAATAGTGAGCAACATAAAGATCAGGGTGAAGACGATATTACGCTCGTTGCCGAAGGTGACACTCCACTCGGCGGTGCCCTGTGCTCCCATCAATATTGCGGCGGGTTCAACAAAAAAAGCGATCATCCAACCGGCCACGATGGCGTAAAAGCTGAGGATGAATGTGGCGGCGAGGATACCGCCGCTGCCGACCAGAAAACCGAATCGTTTGGTTTTTCTGCCGATAGCTATCTGCTGCAGAGCCTCTACGGCATTGGACCGGGCGTAACGACCAATGAGCAGCTCTGCCATCAACACGGGATAAGCGAGTAAAAACGTCAATACGAGGTATACCAATAAAAAGGCACCCCCCCCATTGCTGGCTGCTTGCGTCGGGAATCCCCAAATATTGCCCAAGCCCACAGCGGAACCGGCTGCGGCCATAATAAAGCCCAATTTAGAACTAAATTGTCCTCGATTTTCTTGCATAGATAACAGCTCTTACCGTTAGGTTATCGTTGATGTATGAAGTGGTTTTCCTAGCCCTATTTTCTAACTGTCGGAAATTCAGCGACCCTGAGCAGCACTTATGCGTGCCACAGTGAGAGTTGTGGTCTAGCTATTTTTTTGATGCTTCATGGCAGAAGCCGATGTAGAAAATTAAATCGGCCAGAAAAAAAATAGTAGCAAGAAAACCGGTGAAAAAATTCAGGCCGGGGAGTGTAAAGATACGGCCCTCTAAATTCAATACACCCCCTGCAGACTGACCCTTGCTTTGAGCTAGTTTTACTAGGTTATACCGGTCGGTCTACTGATATGGGTTCTGCCGAGTCAAAAAGCGACCGAACGAGCAGCAATGGATAACGATTTGTTTGGGCAAAGTAGGGCTGTAAATGCAGCCGAGAGAATGCGGGTTAAGAGTAGCGAGACCGGCTAAGCGCCATTCTCGAGTAATTGATTATATATTGAGCGGTTGATCGGAGTGCCCGTTAGAACAAGCGGTTGAACAGATACCCTGATGCTACACACAAAACTATCCACAGGAATTGTGAATAAGATAAAAAGGGCTACGCCAAACTAGAGCCGCATCATAAGGTCGATATGAGCTCGAAGAAGGTCTGTAGTTGGCCCATACCGGACACTTTGTCAGTGACCGTTTATGGCAAGTATTGCGACAGAGCGGTCCTTGCTAAACAGGAGGGGTCCATATACAAAGCAGCCATGATTCCGAAATACGCATAAAGGAGTCATGATGACCCTGGCTATTTGCGCAGGTTGGAACGGGTTCAGGATAGTCCCCAAAAAAATAGGAAGCTATCAGATCTAGTCTGAGTTACAGCGCCGTATTGTACAGTCAGTTCATTGGTTGGCACTGCAGTATCATTGTTAACAGTGCATATAGGTCATTTTTGTTCAGGGTCTTGCTGTAGCTCTGACATATCTTTGCCATCGAAGGTGTCGCTTGGGGTTAATACGTCGGCGGTTTCAGGGATTGCGGCGGCCGCGGCGGCGGCAATATCTACTAGTTGCTCAGGTGCTTTCTCGGCGATCATTGATACCATATCGGTGATGGTTTGTTCGCCATCGTCAGCAAGACGGTCCGCGTAGCGCATTTCTTCCCAGTTATTGGTGACATTGTTGAGGTAAGCTTCGGCAATATCTACGACCATTTCGGGGTTTTCATCCAGCACTGCCTCGGTCGCGGCTTCAATAATCTCAAGGCTTTGCTCAGGCGCGGCTTCGGCCATAGCGATTGCCAGTTCGGCGATATCATAGGATTCGGCTTCATCGAAGACCACTCTGACCAGTTCGGTAGAAGGTTCGGATGTGGCTGTAATGATAGTTTGCAACAATTCCTGTTGATGTTCTGGGGCTGCCTGATTGAGTCGGCTGTAGAGTTCAGTAACATCCACACCATCAACACTAGCCAGTGCACCTGCAACCTCGGTAACTTGGTCGGGTGAAGCCTTGGCTATCAGGCTGACCATATCTAATGCCAGCGCCGGATTGATGAGCGCGATGTCCACGGCTGTTTGCGCCGCTGCGCTCAAACTGGTGGTATCAACATATTCGGTACGGGGGTCCAGCTCGGTACTCACCCAGCCCGTCGCGCCTTGTGCCACAAATGTTTCCTGTTGATCTGTCGGGATCGACCGACGCACACGGCTGCGATAGACGATGAAGAGGGCGAAAAGGAGTTGCATGGCTGCCATGAAAATGAAGAAAGAATTTACCCCGATATGTTCCATCACCAGGCCAACCGCATAGGGGCCGATGATGCCGCCACTGGCGTAGGTGATAATCATCGCTCCGATAGCGCCACCCATTTCGTTTTGTTGCAGGCGGTCGAATGTTTCGGCGATACCCAGCGGGTATAAACTGGCGATCATACCGCTGCTGATGCTTACAAGAACCAGCGCCGGGATGAACAGGTCCAGATCGATGATATAGGGTATCAGGACGGTACAGACCATGGATGCGAGCACGATATTGAGCATGACCTTACGACGTTCATAGCGATCAGCAAGGTAGCCAATCGGATATTGCAGGACAACCCCGCCCATGATCGCAGCTCCCACCAGTAGCGATACGTTAAAACCGGTGATGCCTTTCGCCTCGGCGTAGACCGCCAGCATGCTCAGCAAGGAGCCGAGTATTAAGCCGCACATCAACACGGCCATGACACCGACCGGGGAGGTCTTAATCAATTTGAGTAATGGCATCGGGGGGGCATCATCGATATCCGGGGCTGACGCACTGCTCATGGCGATCGGAACCACGCCACCGCAGAGCAGCACACCGGCCATGATATACAGGGTCGCGTGACTGATATCCGCCAGGTTAATCATGAACGAGCCGAGAAACATAGCCGATAAGAGCACGATTTGGTTGGTTGCCAGAATGCGCGCGCGAGTATCTCTGGTGGCACGTTCGCTTAACCAGCCATCCGCGACGATGTTGGTGGAAGCTATACAGAAGCCCAATAGGACCCGCATCACAGCCCATAGCCACTCATTGAGCCACAGATAACAGGTCAGGATGCTGATGGCAGCCATTGCAGCGCTGGCGGCATAGACACGGATATGCCCGACGTGAATGATCAGGCGGCGGGTATAGACGCCGCCGATCAGCAGACCCACCGAAAACATAGACATGATTAAACCAATATTATCGGCACTGACATTCTCCAGGCTAAGTCTGGAGGGTAGCAGAATGTTGATCAAACCATTGCCCATCATTATGACAAAACCACTAAAGAATAGTGAGAGTAAAGAAAGCAGTGTCGCCGTCATGAGCAAGCATCCTAAACATGTATTTTTTGCAAATGTATGTCGTAATATTCACTAGAGTCAATCAATTAATAATGCTCGCGGTAATCTTTTTTACGGTATCTGAATGTGTCATATCTGCTAATGAAATTAAATGGATTCCTGCGACGGGATGACGTCATGGGCAAGCGCGAATTCAACTCCCGAGTACCTAGCACTGACTAAGGAAATTCCTGCTGCATGTGCGATCTGTTCTTGTCTCTCCCTGAAGCGGGTTGATGGGTGTAATTCGTTAACAAAAAACCGCTTCGGAGATGTCCGCTTTCTGAAATTGAAGATCTAAAAATGGCTTGGATATAAGCAAGCGCTTAATGTCAGCAGTGTCGATGAACTTGTCATTCTCAGCCCCCGCCATGATGTCTGCTTTGTGCGCATAGCTGGCATATAAACACACTGGGTGAGGTGATATATCGCATTGCAGCAATATAGGAATTACTCCTATGGTTGCAGTAGCTTCGTTAGTCCAGAATTAACCTCAAGCTACACGGACACATTGGATGTGCCATCAAAAGGAATTTGGTGGGTGGCGGTGAAGGACTCAATTAAAGAGGCTGCCATTGAAGGCGGCTTTTTTGCTTTCTGCCTACCTAAAACCCCTCGCTATCTCAGTATCCTCAGTCTTAGCTAGCGAACGCTTAGTCCGCATTAAGGTCACAACTTTTCAGTAATTCTCAGCAGATAGACCATACAGAGACCGGAATTTAGCCTCGCGCAAAGCTTCTCGATGCTGACCTGATGAAGAGGCTGTCTTAGATCGTGTTGTATTGTCTTAGCAACACTTGGATATCCTTGCGCACATAATCCGCACAGGGCTGACAGGATATGAACCGGAGAAAGTTATGGGTCTGCAGATTTTTGAAGCAATAAGGGAGGTGATTGCCGAGTCGACAATTACGATCTAACTAGCTGATAGTTCAAGTAAATAAAGGTTTTAACGAAGGTGGTGGTTTCGTTAAATAAGAGGATGGTACCAGTGGGCGGACTCGAACCGCCACGCCTTTCGGCAACGGATTTTGAATCCGTCGTGTATACCAATTTCACCACACTGGCCCTAAAAGAGCG
>SDWK01000153.1 GCA_004195335.1 Shewanella sp. | reverse complement strand
AGCCTACAGGGATTATACTTACGGTATTTCGCATAAGTTCAGCTATGGTAAACCCGAATTACTACTGCACCGATAAATGAAACCGCTATATCGTAAAGGGGCAGAAATGAGTTACAAAAGGCTAATAATAAAGCTCAAATCGAAGAGTGAGCATTCTTGTAAATCATCGAGTGTAGATGCGGCTCCGAGCTTCCAAAAAAGGGTGAGGTTTCGCATCGTGAAACTCTTCGAACGAGAGATAGGGATATCGAACTGGCCGTTTAACATGGATTTTATTTGTTTTGGCAGAACCTACAGGTATTGTACTCGCGGCGACTCGTAGAAGTATCTGCACATAAGGTCGTTCTTTCACATCCTGTGATCACGACATTGGTGCATCCATGCACGGCACCTACCGCAGGTGATGGGTAACAATGAAGGTATAACCTTCAAAGTTATTTATCCAATACCAACTCAGCCAGAAGCTAAATCAGAAATGTAATCAACCTTCATTCGAAGGGCTAGCTGAGTCGCTGCGAAGTTCCAGCCAACTTGCTGGCGATCATGGATGTGCTTGTTAAGCACTTTCTGGGGGGCCCTCATTGTATTGAGGCACACCCTCAGGGATGACTTCCCAGCTTGCCTTGGACCCAACATAAATATGTTTACCAAGCTTAACTTTTGGGTCGCCGTCTACGCAGCCCAATGTTACACCATGAACAAGGCCATTAAATATGCCGCAAAGTGTTGAACCGCATTGACTACAAAATTGAAGACCGAAACCCTGTTTACCAACATAAGATGTCAATAAGTCTTGGCCTGATAACCACTTAAATTCTTGAGGTTCAACTAGCGCATAAGCCGAAGCTTGGGAACTGAAAGCTTTACGGCAACGCGAACAATGACAAGATCTGGCGTCATAGAGCTGGCCCTCAACTTGGTACTTAATTTCACCACAAAAACATCCGCCAGTTATTGCCACTTTACTCTCCTTGGTACTAACGTTTAGCGGCACGGCTCCGAAGTCCCTTCGAGCCGCTTGTTATGTATGGTTTTAGGTCTGCCCATCAATAGGTGTATCCAGATCTTTTGTTAATGGAGTCTGTTCAGTGTGAGTTTCCTCAGAACTCGGCTCTGATGTATCCTGATCTTTCATTAATGGAGGCTGTTCAGCGTGACTTTCCTCAGAACCCGGTTCCATTTTTTTTAGGCGCTTATCTTCCTTCTTCTTCTTTTTCGCAAGTTCTTTTTGACGTTTATCAAATGAGTAATTAGGTTTTGCCATTAAAATTCTCTTACTTTAATTTAAAAATATTGGTCTTGGAGTAAAACACAACTCCGTATTTAGCAGCTTGTCCCTCTGTAGGAAGAACAGCGTTCAATAACATGCTGTTATTAAACGTTAGCTACTAGCGAATGGCAAGGGCTTATCCACGAGGATTGGTTTAAAAGACTGATATATTGCTCCTGCAGTATCTGCATTTCCACCATACATGGCGGTTAGAAGTGCTTGCAACGATATCCCTATCTAAAGGCGCTGTTCAGCGCCCCAGCTTCTCGTTCGTTAACTTGAAGCTTCGCTTCACTCACCGAATCACAGAAGTATCTGCACATATCACCGCTGGAGGCGATCGATAACCACGAAGGGTAAATTTATAAATAATCCAGCCAACGCCGACAATCTAAATAACAAAATGTCATTTACCTTCATTCGAAGGTGATTCTCAAGCTGCTGCCATCTTGATAGAATGCGCCATCTCACTTATTCAGGTCACTTTTTAGGAACAATATGAAGATCCTTGCCGATGAAAACATGCCTTATGTGGAACAGCTCTTTGGTGATCTTGGTACGATTGAAGCCGTTAATGGCCGTACATTAACCCCGCAGCAGGTTAAAGATGCCGATGTGCTCTTGGTGCGTTCGGTGACTAAGGTTGATCAGGCGCTGTTGTCGCTCAATACCCGGCTTAAGTTCGTCGGTAGTGCCACCATAGGCACAGATCATATCGACCAGAGCTATCTTGCCAGCCAAGGGATCCCTTTCACTAATGCACCGGGCTGTAATGCCACGGCGGTGGGGGAGTTTGCCTTTATTGCCATGCTGGAACTGGCGAATCGTTTTGATTCTAATCTTAAAGGCAAGGTCGTCGGGATTGTTGGCGCGGGCAATACCGGTACGGCGGTGGCTAAATGCCTCGAGGCCTATGGTGTCGAGGTACTGCTTAACGATCCATTAATCGAAGCCGATGATCCGCGGGAGTTTGTCTCGCTTGAGGCGTTAACGGCAAGAGCCGATGTGATCAGCTTGCATGTTCCTTTGACCCGAGATGGCGCGCATAAAACCTGGTATCTGTTCGATGAGCAAAGGCTGCAAAGCTTAAAGCCTGATACCTGGCTGCTTAATTGCTGCAGAGGGGAGGTTATCGATAACCGCGCCCTGATAAAGGTAAAGACGCAGCGGCCGGATATCAAGCTCGTGCTCGATGTATGGGAAGGTGAACCCAACCCTATGGTTGAACTCATGCCTTTTGTCGAGTTAGCGACGCCCCATATTGCAGGATACAGTCTGGAAGGAAAGGCCCGCGGTACTTATATGTTGTATCAAAAACTGATGGCAGTACTGGGTGTCGATGCGGATAAGTCGATGACATCTCTGCTGCCTGCACTATGGTCGCAACAGGTGTCACTGGATGCGATGCCTTCAGAAAAGGCTTTGCTGCAGCTTTCTCGTTTTGTCTATGATCTGCGCGATGATGATGAGCTGTTTCGACAAACCCTGCTTGACGATTCTTCAATAAAAGCCCGTGTTATTTCCGCTAATAACAATGGGTTTGATCTTATGAGAAAAAATCACAAGCATAGACGCGAATTTAGTGCGTTAAAGCTAGCAAATACGGGGCAATCTGATGTAGATTGGTTGTTCAATTTAGGATTTTCAGGAGTTGGTCGGTAATTATGTCACAAGAATTTAATGTTGTCGTTTTAGGTGCATCGGGCGCAGTCGGTCAAACAATGATTGAGATCCTCGAAGAGCGCAATTTCCCTGTTGCTAATTTATACCCATTAGCCAGTAGCCGTAGTGCTGGTGATAAGGTCACCTTCCACGGTAAACAGATAGAAATTCTTGATGTTGATACCTTTGACTGGTCTCAAGCTCAGATAGGTTTCTTCTCTGCTGGTGGTGATGTATCGGCTAAGTGGGCACCCATAGCCGCCGAAAATGGGTGTGTTGTTATCGATAACACCTCTGAATTCAGATATGACGTCGATATCCCGTTAGTGATACCTGAAGTTAACCCTGAGGCGATTGCCGATTTTCGTAACCGTAATATTATTGCTAACCCGAATTGCTCGACCATTCAGATGTTGGTTGCGCTTAAGCCTATCTATGATGCTTTCGGTATTTCACGTATTAACGTGGCAACTTATCAGTCGGTATCGGGTTCAGGTAAGCAGGCTATCGAAGAGCTGGCGAGTCAGTGTGCTAAGTTACTGCAAGGCCTGCCGATAGAGCCAAAGGCGTATTCAAAACAGATCGCGTTTAACGTCTTGCCGCAAATCGATAAGTTTATGGATAATGGTTACACCAAAGAAGAGATGAAGATGGTCTGGGAAACGCAGAAAATCTTCGGTGATAGCAATATCGTCGTTAACCCTACTGCGGCGCGTGTTCCGGTTTTTCACGGTCATTCTGAGGCGATTCATCTTGAGACGCTACAGCCTGTCGACGCTGAAGATGTTAAAGCAGTGTTGCGTGATGCGCCTGGTATCGAACTTTTTGAATCTGACGAAGAATATCCAACGGTTGTAACTGATGCTTCTGGAACCGATCCTGTTTATGTGGGACGTGTTCGTAAGGATATCTCTCATGATAATGGCATTAACCTATGGGTTGTCTCTGATAACATTAGAAAAGGTGCAGCGCTTAACAGTATTCAGATTGCCGAAGTATTAATCCGCGATTATTATTGATCTCGACCTCAATTAGGTTAGATATAAGCGTAATGCGACCCAATTAGATAAAAAAGCCTGCAACTTGCAGGCTTTTTTTGTATTAGCACTTGTTTTTGATTTGTGAACAGTAGCAGACCCGTGATTTCTGGTTTATAGTAATCTCAATAAATACAATTGCCTAAAGCTATGCCGTTTAACGGCAGAACCATTGCGCTTGAAAGGGAAGAATTAATGAACTTTCGCACTTCATATTTTGTCGGTCTAATGGCCTCAGCTCTACTCGTTTTGACTGTTATTCCGCTAAATCAAATAGCTTATGCCGCAGAACCGCTGAAAATCACCGGTCCCGATGGTGAGGTCAGGCAGACTAACCGACAATATGGACCGACTCTCTCCTCTGACACCTTCTGGAGCATCGCGCAGAAGATGCGACCAGATAATAGCGTCGATATCTACCAAGTCATGGCGGCTATTTTTGATGCCAATCCCCATGCATTTTCAAACGCTAACTACAACAGTTTAGAGAGAGGCATGATATTACTCATCCCGTCTAAAGAGGTGATGTTAGCGATTCCTAAGAGCATGGCAAAGGAGCGTGCTTCCCGTGACGATAAAGGATGGAGAAAGGCCACTTCTCAACCTCAGCCTGTCACGCTGCCTGCAGCTGAGCAAAGCGTCACTAAGATAGAGTCAGAATCTGCGCCTTCAACATCACCAACTCAGGTTCCCGCAAGTTCAACTTCAGCAATTGGCGCCAATACTGACAGTATGGAAGCCCTAACTGCAAAGCTTGAGGCTGCCGAATCTAAAACGTTACAACTGACCGATGAGTTGGCCAGAGCCGAAGATCAATTAAATATTGGTGGCCGGGATACAGATTCACTGCAAAGTAAAATCGAGGAGTTAAATGAACAGATCTCGCTGTTAAAGGAGCAACTTCAGATAGATAAGCAGCAAAATGAATCGTTAAATGCCGAAGTTGAAATGCTAAAGGAACAAGTTGCCGCATTACAGCAACCTGAGTCTGAAGCCGACCCAGATTTGTGGCGCAGTATTATGGATAATCCTTTGCTGTTGATCTTGGGTGCCGCGATTCCAGCCCTCTTAGTGCTTATGCTGTTCTGGTTATTCCTTAAACGTCGCCGCAGTGAGGGGGAGAATAAAGAAGTTAAAGATGATCAAACCTCTGAACCTGATGCTCCACAGCCAACTGCAAACCTGGATGCTCCCGATGATGTCGAGGCCATGGCGGTGCATCTCGACACTGATGAAGAGGAATCGTTCGACTCTCTGATGAACATTGACTCGAGTGAACTGCAACCCGAGATCGATATGTCAATAGATCAGGATATGTTCGTCGATTCAGGTGAGTCTGTTACTGATGAGCAAGCCCTTGAAGAGGAAGCCGCTGAAGAAGAGGGACAGTCTTTAGATGACCTTTGGGCTGAGGCGATGGGAGAGCAGGATGAAGATGAGGTGAAAGCCGATGAGGATGATTTAGACTCTCTGCTTGCCGGTTTCGATGAGGAGCCTGCACCGATTGAGAGTGTAGCGGACACCACTAGCGAAATTGTATCAGCAGATGACCTCGATTCTTTATTAGCAGGTTTCGATGAACCTGCCGCTAAAGTTGAAAGCGAACTCACCGACGAGCTAAAGACTGATAGCGTAGATGACAATGTCAGCGAAGAAGATCTGGACTCGCTACTCGCCAGTTTCGATGTCCCTCAAGACACGTCTGAGGTGGATGAAATTGAACTGGGCACCGAGATAGATCTTAGCGATGAGATCGCAGCCGAGTTAGAGGCAGATAGCTTAGATGAAAATGTCAGTGAAGATGACTTGGACTCGCTACTAGCTAGCTTCGCTACCCCAGCGACTGAAGCCGAATCTGAGCCAGATCTTAGTGATGAGATAGCGGCCGAGTTAGAATCAGATAGCTTAGATGAAAATGTCAGTGAAGAGGACTTAGACTCACTACTGGCCAGCTTCGATGCCCCTCAAGTTAAGCCAGAGGTAGATGAAACTGAATTGGGTAGCGAGCTGGATCTTAGTGATGAGATTGCCGCCGAGTTAGAATCAGAGAGCTTAGATGAAAATGTCAGTGAAGATGACTTGGACTCGCTGCTTGCCAGCTTCGATACTCCAGCGACTGAAGCCGAACCTGAGCAAATCGACGAGATAGCTGCAGAATTAGAGAGTGACGAAAGTCCGGATGAAAAGGTCGGTGAAGAGGAGCTGGATTCTCTGCTGGCTGATTTCGATATGAGTCGAGAAGATATCGAGCCTGATCTCGAATTAGAATTGGATGAAGACCTTACTCAGAGTCAAGCTGAAGCAGATACCTCTTCGGGTAAAGATGAAGCACTCGATACACTATTGGCCGATTTAGAGTCAGTAGATAATAAGTCTAAAATGGACCCCGTTGCGTCAAAAGGAGGCAGCGGTATGTTTGATGATCTTAAAGGCAGTAAGAAGGTCGATGATAACAGCTTAGAATGGGACGGTTCGCTGGCCGATTTTGGTGGCAAAGATGACAGCCCACTATTAAGCGATGATGAACTCATCGACTCTGCTGAGGAAGTGAACAGCGATGTTCGTCAAGACTTAGACTTGGTATCAGACGAGATTGAAGAGAAGATAACGGTCGATGAAGCTCTGGCTGCGCTTGATGCTCAAGAAAAAAAGGTATCAGCAGTAGAAGTTCCCGAGCACGATCTTACCAGTTTCCAAAGTGACAATGGCTTTATCGATATTGATCGTTTGCTCAACGAAGCCGATGAAGAAATTGTCGAAATGGATCAATATAAAGAGCTCGATGTTGATATGGGCGAGCTGGGTAGTTTGATGGGCAACACCTCAATGGTCGATGTAGATGATGAGGAAAACTCCGTCAATGCTAAATTGGATTTAGCCCGTGCCTATATTGAAATTGACGATACCGATAGTGCCAAAGCTCTGCTTAAAGAGGTTCAGTTAGACGGTAACGAAAGGCAAAAATCTGAAGCCGTGGGCTTAGTTAAAACCTTAGATTAACTTGTCTCAATCTTTCTAAGAACGGCGCGTTAAGCGCCGTTTTTTATTATGGGACAATATGCTAGAATCCTGCGCCAAAACTAGGTTATACCCAAACGACCTCGAAATGCAGGATTGAGCATTTTGAAGTGGCTTGGGTATAGTTATATTGTTGTTGGCTCGATTTGCGGGTCGATGGTTAAAATGTTCAAAGAGGTTGTATGCGAGTAGCGTTAGGTATCGAATATGATGGCCGTCAGTATTTTGGCTGGCAACGACAGGCTGAAGTGGATTCAGTTCAAGCTCAGGTAGAGCGAGCCCTGTCTAAGGTGGCCAATGAGCCTATTACGGTTCACTGTGCGGGAAGAACCGACGCAGGCGTTCATGCAACTGGCCAGGTTGTTCACTTTGAAACGAATGCGATACGTAAAGATTCGGCCTGGACCTTAGGTGTGAATGTTAATTTACCCGACGATATTGCCGTAAGATGGGTAAAGATTGTCGATGATGAGTTTCATGCTCGTTTCTCGGCGACAGCAAGACGCTACCGATACATGATTTATAACTATGAACTTCGTCCGGGTATCTTACGTTCGGGTGTAAGCCACTATCGGGGCAAGATCGATGAAAAGATTATGCATCAGGCTGCACAGCTGTTTGTCGGTGAGCACGATTTTACCAGTTTCAGGGCGCTCCATTGTCAATCTAAGTCGCCTGTCAGGAGTGTTCACGAAGTCAATGTAACGCGTCAGGGCATGTATATCTGTGTCGATATTAAGGCGAATGCTTTCCTGCACCATATGGTACGTAATGTCGTCGGTACATTGTTAGAGATTGGCTTGGGGAAACAGCAACCAGAGTGGATAATTGACTTGCTGGCTTTAAAAGACAGAAGCAAGGCCGCACCCACGGCTAAGCCTAATGGATTATATATGGTCGATGTAACATACCCTGAGCGCTACGAGCTGCCTAAGCTCGCCTTGGGCCCGCTGTTTATGTTGGATTAATAGATCGGCGATGCATCTCTGATTCATACCATCGCGTAGTGATATTTTTGAGTGATTAATTAAGAATTATAAATTTATGCCTAAAGCTCCTGTTAAAGATGCAAGTTTAGCTATTTGGTTGGATTATCTTTTAGCTATCCATCCTACCGAAATTGAGATGGGGCTGAGCCGCGTATCTGAGGTTGCCGATCGACTGGAGTTAAGGGAATTACCCGGAACTCAAGTGGTCACTGTTGCAGGGACCAATGGCAAGGGGACGACGTGCGCCTTCATCGAGCAGATCCTACTGGGTTCGGGTTTAAGTGTTGGTGTCTACAGCTCGCCCCATATGGTCAATTATAACGAACGAGTTCGTATTAATGGTGATGATGCTGCCGATTCAGCCTTGATTGAAGCCTTCGAAGCCATCAACTGTGCGCGACATGAAATCTCATTGAGTTTCTTCGAATTTGCCACTCTGGCAGGCCTCTATATTTTCAAAGCCGCCGCCCCCGATGTTATCTTGCTGGAAGTTGGGTTAGGCGGGCGCTTAGATGCGACCAACATTATCGATGCCGACATTGCTGTGGTGACGTCGATAGATCTCGACCATCAGGAATATCTTGGGGACACGTGCGAGTCGGTTGGCCGTGAGAAAGCCGGTATTTTTCGCAACTCAAAGCCTGCCATTGTCGGTGAGCCTAATATGCCTGATTCTATTTTCAGTGTTGCAAACGAGGTGGGAGCAAATCTTTACCGGGTTAATCAAGCATTCAATTATCAAGTAGACTCACGCTCTCAGACATGGCAGTTTAATGGCCAGATACTGACACTCGATAACATCCCTCTGCCTCAATTACCGCTCCCCAATGCAGCCACCGCCTTGGCGGTGATTGAACATGGCTGGCCACAATTGTCCGTGGATGTGATAAAAAAGGCGATTGGGGAGGCGAGGTTGGGTGGTCGATTGGAAATGGTCAGTCAGGCCCCTTTGGTTCTGCTCGACGTGGCTCATAATCCCCATGCCGCACGTTATTTGGCGAGCCGCCTCGAAGCGTATAAACCTAAGCGTTTATTTGCGTTATGTGGCATGCTAAAAGATAAAGATTGCACTGAAGTGATTCAAACCCTCGCTCCTCTCGTCGATCTCTGGTCGTTTACAGCATTGCAAACTGAACGAAGTGCGTCAGTCGAGGCATTGAGAGGGGCATTAACGACTCAGTGTGACGCGCATACATATGACAGTGTCGAGTTAGCCTGGCAGGCGATTTCGTCAGAGGTTACTGATGAGGATTTGGTTATTGTCTTTGGCTCTTTTTACACGGTTGCAGAGTTTAAAGATCTTCAGATAGGCATGGCATGAATGTCGTGGTTTGTGGTTTTTCTGGTTAGCTTTGTGATTGAATCCGTTTCAATAAAGATGTATAAAAATTTACTTACAATAACGCCACGCAGTGGCATGAATAGATCTGCTTAGCAGATCTATCAAAGGATAAAAAATTGTCTAGTCATTTTCAGAACCGTCTCGTTGGTGTCATCGTGCTCGTTGCCTTAGGTGTCATTTTTTTGCCCGATATTTTAGATGGCAAAAAAGAGCATCAAGTAGAGGAGTTCTCTGAGATCCCACTCAGACCCGAGGTTGAATCAGCCTCCCTTCCTGATGAAGCCTTAGTGGCATTAGATCTGAGTGAAAAAGAGCAAGCATTTGATTCAACAAATGTGGAGTCGACCTCTTCTGAGCAGACCACCAATGATGCTGGCGCTGAAAAGCCCACAGAGCAAAAAGGAACCGTCCGTGAGAGTACAAAAAAGACGGAGCCTGAGAAAGTTGTTGCACAGACTAAGAATAAACCTGTCGTTAACATCTCATCAGCCTATACCTTGCAGCTGGGCAGCTTTAATAATGCGGCCAATGTTAAAGGGCTGGTAAAGCAGCTGAGAGTGAAAGGCTTTAATGCCTATACACTTCCAGTAACGCCGATAGATGGCAAGCTAACTAAGGTGTTTGTTGGACCTGAACTGTCGAAATCAAAATTGCAGTCTCTTCAATCAGGCATTGAAAAGCTGACAAAGTTAAAAGGCCGTATCGTCGACTACAACCCAACGGCTTCTTAAGCAAAATCTGAAATCAGAAACAGAAACAATATATTCTCATCAATGGGGTGAGAATATGCTCAGTCTCTGGTAAGATCGCGCCGTCTTAACCCCTATGCTGGATCACCTTTTCAATGGTTTGGATTGATTACGCTATAATCACCGTTATCGGAGTATCGACTTTAATTAGTCTGCTTCGCGGCTTTGCAAAAGAAGCCATGTCCCTCGTGGTTTGGTTTGCTGCTTTTTTCGTTGCGAGTCAATTTTATCAGGACCTCGCTGTATACCTAACCCAAATGCAAGATGAGATGCTCCGCAACGGTGTCGCTATAGCGATTCTTTTTGTCGCGACATTGATTCTTGGTGCCTTGGTGAATTATCTCCTCGGTCAGCTCGTCGATAAAACTGGTTTATCGGGAACGGATAGAGTCCTCGGACTCTGCTTTGGTGCCTTAAGGGGCGCCTTAATTGTAAGTGCTTTACTCTTTTTTATGGATGCTTTTACTGGAGCACCCAATACAGATTGGTGGCAGAGTTCAAAACTCGTGCCCGAATTTGGCGTCGTTATTCAGTGGTTTTTTGACTACATTGAAAACACGTCTAGCTTTGTACCCAAAATATAAAATGCATATAAGCATTATCATGTTACTGCCAGCGCTCTGTCAGGCTTTTAGTGGCTCAAGATTATAATTATCAGAACATCTTACAATGAGGAAGCCTACCCATGTGTGGTATCGTCGGAATAGTTGGCCGAACATCGGTTAATCAGACTATCTATGATGCATTAACTGTACTCCAGCATCGCGGCCAAGATGCTGCTGGTATCGTGACTGTTGATGGAAGTGCGTTTAGATTACGTAAAGCCAATGGTCTGGTAAAAGACGTATTCGAAGTTAAACATATGCAACGTCTGCAAGGCACTACGGGGATCGGGCATGTCCGTTATCCTACTGCTGGTAGCTCTAGCGCATCAGAAGCTCAGCCTTTTTATGTTAACTCCCCCTTTGGTATTTCATTGGCTCATAATGGTAATTTAACCAATACTCTTGAGTTGCAAGAGCGGTTGGTTAAACAGCGCCGCCATATCAACACCACATCGGATTCAGAAGTGTTACTTAATCTGCTAGCCGATGAGTTGCAGCACTGCGATAGCCAAGTCTTGTCTGAAGATGAAGTGTTTGATGCCATTGCTAATGTTCACTCATTGACGCGTGGTGCTTATGCGGTTGCAGCACTTATCGTAGGCCAGGGACTGGTTGCATTTCGTGACCCGTTTGGCATTCGCCCGCTCGTGCTGGGTAAGCATGAAACGGAAAGTGGTACCGAGTATATGGTGGCCTCTGAAAGTGTTGCACTCGATGCTGTAGGCTTTGAGTTGATGCGTGATGTGGCGCCGGGTGAAGCTATCTATATTACTCTGGATGGCCAGTTATTTACTCGCCAATGTTCCGAGTCTCCAAGCTACGCGCCTTGTTTGTTTGAGTTTGTTTACTTTGCTCGCCCGGATTCGACCATAGATAAGATTTCTGTCTATGGCAGCCGTGTCAACATGGGTTCTATGCTTGGCGAAAAGATAAAGAAAGAGTGGGAAGATCACGACATCGATGTGGTTATTCCTATTCCGGAAACCTCGTGTGATACCGCGTTAGAAATAGCCCGTAACCTGGACCTGCCTTACCGTCAGGGCTTCGTTAAGAACCGTTATATTGGTCGTACTTTTATCATGCCGGGCCAACAGGAGCGTAAGAAGTCTGTTCGTCGTAAACTCAATGCCATCGGCGTCGAGTTTAAGGGTAAGAACGTACTCTTGGTCGATGATTCTGTAGTGCGCGGTACGACATCTGAGCAGATCATTGAGATGGCACGTGACGCGGGAGCTAAAAAAGTGTACTTCGCTTCTGCGGCCCCTGAAATTCGTTTCCCTAACGTCTATGGTATCGATATGCCTACGACTGCGGAGCTGATTGCTCATGGTCGTGATGTGGATGAGATCAGCAAGATGATCGGTGCCGATGGGATGATTTTTCAGGATCTGGAAGATCTTATCGAAGCTGTTCGCATGGAAAACCCTGAAATTAAGCGTTTCGAGACCTCCGTTTTTGACGGTAATTATATTACCAACGATGTCGATCAGGATTACCTCGATCATATTACTCAGTTGCGTAACGATGATGCTAAGGCTAATCGCAGTAAAGATATCGGCACTAACATAGAGCTACACAACGTCTGCCATCCCTAATCGGATGAAGGGTCAGCATCGCATCGCATCTTAGCTCTGCTGAAGGTGTAATGAAGTGAGATAGTTAAAAGCCAGCGTCCTTAATCGGAGCTGGCTTTTTTTATGGCTCAATATTTGTTGAGAGCTATCGACAGCCGTTTTGTATTTATCTTGAATATATAAAGTGGTGAATCTAAAGTTATAGATGAACCGACTCGTTCCTATCTGATGGTGTAGCGCATGAAAAAAACCAAACGTTCAGCATTATTTATCAAAGATATCTCTATTCATACTCCTTTTGTGGAAATGTTGGCGCTGTTAATTTCTCTATGGCTCATCTTTTCTGCCGGTTTGTATTTTTTTGAGTCAAATGCCGAAAACTCATCAATACAAACTTATGGCGATGCGCTTTATTGGGGAATTGCCGCATTTTCCACTGCCGGAATCGCAGATGCTCCCGTCTCCGGCGCTGCTCATTTTATCGGAGGGATCTGGATAGTCATAGGTTCCATGTTGTTCTTTGGCACCATAGTGGCGACGGTTACCACCTATTTTATGAGGCCAATGCAGGGGCCTCATAAACAGATTATCGATACGATAGAGTATAATCTCGAGCAACTAAACGATCTGTCTATCGATGAACTCGATCTGTTGAAAGAGACCGTTGACGGGTTGATCATGCATGTTGAACACATAAAGCAAAAACAAGCGAGGTAATGCTTTACCCTCATGTGGGCCTGTTTATATCGATTAGTCTATCGCTGACTAGATGAGATGAACCAGCAAGACTAACATCCAGACACTAAATAGCAGGCTTGCAGCAAACAGGAGTTTGAGCTAAAGTTACTGGTAATTTATACAGTGTTTGGTGCTTCTTGTAAGATGATCCTCTATATTGCCGAAAAACCCTCCCTTGGTCGTGCGATTGCCGATGTACTGCCTAAGCCTCATAAGAAAGGTGATGGGCATATCATGGCTGCAAATGGTGATTGTGTCTCATGGTGTATTGGTCATTTGTTAGAGCAAGCAGAACCAGATGCATACGATCCTCTATTCAAATCTTGGAAGTTTGAACACCTTCCCATCATCCCGCAACAATGGAAGATGAAAGCTAAGCCTAAAACTCGCTCACAACTTACCGTATTAAGAGGCTTAGTGAAAAAGGCTTCGCAACTCGTTAATGCAGGCGACCCTGACAGAGAAGGGCAATTACTGGTTGATGAAGTGATTGCTCACCTTGGCGTTAAAGGTGACAAGCTTAATAGCACTCAACGTTTGCTTATCAGCGATCTAAACCCTCAGGCGGTCAAACGTGCGTTAGGGCAGATGCGCAGTAATCGAGAATTTATCCCCTTATCGACGTCTGCCTTGGCCCGTTCCAGAGCAGACTGGCTCTATGGCATGAATATGACTCGTGCCTATACCCTTCAGGGACGTAAGGTGGGTTATCAAGGTGTGCTCTCCGTTGGTCGGGTTCAAACGCCTTTGCTGGGTTTAGTGGTGAGGCGGGATGAAGAGATCGCTAACTTCGTCTCTAAACCTTTCTTTGAGGTATTGGCAAATCTGACAACAGATAATAAGGAGGCATTTAAAGCGAAATGGCAACCCAGTGAGGCTTGCCAGCCTTATATGGACGAAGAAGGAAGAGTGCTCGCCAGAGGCTTAGCGCAAAACGTTGTCGGCCGAATTACGAATAAACCCGCCGAAGTGACTCTAGTGTTGGCGAAAGATAAGCAACAAAATGCTCCGCTGCCGTATAGTCTATCTTCATTGCAGATCGATGCTGCCAAGCGCTTTGGCATGAGTGCGAAAGAGGTCCTCGATACCTGCCAGACTCTCTATGAACGGCATAAGTTGATCACCTATCCACGTTCAGATAGCCGTTATTTGCCTGCCGAACAATTTCAACAAGCCCCTCAGATCGTTTCTGCGGTAACCGCTGGTGCGGCAGAGCTTCTAGAGGACGTGATAGCCCCAGACACCAGCATCAAATCTAAGGCGTGGAATGATAAGAAAGTCGATGCTCACCACGCGATCATTCCAACCGAGAAAACTGCAAATTTATCTCAGTTAGGCGCCCGTGAGAAACAGATCTACCTGCAGGTTGCCCGTCAATATCTAGCTCAGTTTTATCCCCCGTATCTCTATAGTGAAACAGAGGTTCGTATTTTGATTGAGGGTGGGAATTTCAAAACTAAGGCGAAGCAGGAGAGGTCGCTGGGTTGGAAGCAACTCTTCGGTCGACACAGTGACAAGCAAAAGCA
>SDWK01000208.1 GCA_004195335.1 Shewanella sp. | reverse complement strand
TCTGAGTAAAGTGTCTCAATTAGAAGAGCGTATTCTATTCGAAGATAAACACCTCATTGTTTTGAATAAGCCTGCGGGACTTGCCGTTCACGGTGGCAGTGGTATCGATTTCGGCATTATTGAAGCCATGCGCTCGCTACGACCTACTCAGAAGTTTCTGGAGCTGGCACATCGCTTAGACAAAGATACCTCTGGTGTATTGCTTATCGCAAAGAAACGTAGTGCACTCAGACATCTACACGATCAGCTTCGTTTTAAGAAGATGCAAAAAGATTATCAGGCTCTGGTTAAAGGGACTTGGCAAGCTCGAGATAAGGCCATTAAAGCGCCGTTGCTTAAGTTAACCCTCAAATCTGGTGAGCGCATAGTACGCGTTAATCAAGAGGGAAAAGAGTGCGAGACTCGTTTCAAGATTATACAGCGCTATCAAGGCTCAACCTTAGTCCAGGCTAGCCCTGTGACGGGAAGAACTCATCAAATTCGTGTCCACTGCCAGTATGCCGGTCATCCTATCGCTTGCGATGATAAATACAGTGAGCAAAAGTATGACGACAGCCTAAGAGCTTTGGGATTAAATCGTTTGTTTCTGCATGCCGCTCAACTTAGGTTCACTCATCCGGGAACCGAAGAGGAGATGATAGTCAAAGCGCCTTTAGATCCTGTACTCATCCAAACATTAGAGAAATTGGTTAAAGTATGAAGCAATATGAGTTGGTGATATTTGACTGGGATGGAACCTTAATGGATTCTGTCGGTAAAATTGTCAATTGTATGCAACAGGCGGCACTGACATTGAATGTCTCCATGCCTTCAGAGCAAGCTGTACGCGATATCATCGGCTTATCCATGAATGAGGCGCTTAATGTACTTCACCCCCATGGGACTTCCGACTTCCACGGTGAGATGATTGAAGTTTACAAACAGCAGTATCTCAAACTCAATACCACACCGAGCCCACTGTTCGATGGTGTCGAATCACTGCTAATGCAGCTGAATCAAATTGGCTACCAGATTGCCGTTGCGACAGGTAAAGCGAGAGCGGGTTTGGATCGGGTATTGGGGGAGACAGGGCTAGGCGCTCACTTCATTGCCAGCCGATGTGCCGATGAGGCACAGAGTAAACCTAACCCTGAGATGATTTTACAGTTGCTTCATGAACTGAAGATTAGACCTGAAAAGGCGGTCATGATTGGTGATTCAGTACATGATCTTAATATGGCTAACAATGCCGGTGTCGATGCCATAGGGGTTGATTATGGTGCTCACGGTATTGAGCAACTGCAGCAAGCTAACCCTAAGGTGATAATAAGCTCACCGTTAGAGTTACTCCAGCATCTAGGACATTGAATCTGATGAAGGGATATTAATTTACTTTGACTATCTCTTCCTCCCCTTCCTTTTTGGCTATCAACTTCTGCGTTGAATGACTTCAGAAGGGAGCACCATTCCTTCATCCATTAGCCTTGAATTAGTTTGCCAAAAACATTCTGAGTAGATCACTTTCTTATACCGATTGGTATATGTCACATTTGGCTTTTTTCGAGTTATACATTGCTTTGTCAGCCTTACAGATGATAGCCGATAGATCGCTATCGTCATCATCTGCAATATAACTTCCGATACTGGCGCTTACTGGCAAGTGTTGCCCGTTTACTTCAATATTCATTCTCAGTTGGACTAAAAATCGTTCGCTAAGCGCCTCTAATTTTGCTTGATAGCTGGATTGTGGCAGACCGTAGGCAAAACTTGTCAATACCACAAATTCATCACCTCCTATTCGAGAAATAAGCTCATTGGCGCCTGCGCAATCTTGAATGCGAGTGGCAACGTCTACGAGCACTTTATCTCCCTGATGGTGCCCGAATCTGTCGTTGATCTGCTTAAATCCATCCAAGTCAATATACATAACGGCTAACTGTAATTGGCCTGCTTTTTGGGCGATAATTTTATGTTCAATTGCTTCGAATAATGCCCGTCTATTGGCTAATCCGGTAAGAGGATCGTGATTGGCAAAGTGTTCAATCTCTACTTTAGCGGCATGGATCTCACTAATGTTATGGGCAGAGATAATGACTCCAATGACATCGCCACTTTGACTGTAGTAGGGGTTATGGTGAACATTGAGATATATGGGGGCATTTTTGTTAGGTGGGTGGATCCAAGTTTGTGTGTTAATGGTTTCACCCGCTAATGATCGATCCAAAAGAGGTTTTAAATGTTGACTAAATACTTCCTCTCCATGGATCTCTTCAACCGTTTTACCTACGAACTCCTGCACGGCGCGACTAAACAGGGTCTCGTAGCCCTTTGAGACAACGTGATAGCGGTAATTATTATCGACAAATGACATAAACTGCTCTGAAACGGCGATCATCTGTTTATGTAAGGCTAGTTCACGGGAGATGAGCAGCCTTTTATACTCAACCCCGATCCTCTGTGCCAGCAGTCTGAAAAACTCCCGAGATTTGATTGAGTCTGCCTGAGGTTCGGTGTCCATGACTAATATGTGGCCTATGGGAGTGCCATCGTCTGCAAGTATTAGCTCAGCCTGATAACTATTTGCACCTAGATCTTTAATTAGTTGAAAGTTGGGGAATAGCGTCTGAAGATCTTTAGGATAAAGAATGTGAGTATCCGGATACCTGAGCTGGTAAATAGTTTCACAAGGCGAGCCTTTAAGATTGAACTCAAAGCCGGGAATACTGTGTTTGACATCACAAAAGGCAACGACCTCAGCCATTCCTTCGTGCTCTGAGGGCCTGCCGAATGCCGCCCACCGACACTGCGTTACCAGAGCGAGTGCTTTTAAGGCGCGTTGGAAAAACCGCTCATCGGTACAAGGAGCTGCGAGTAGCGCTAATGCTTCTTCTATATCTGTCATCAACCATTTCCGTTAAGCGTAGGTAATACCAATCGGTATAAAGATGTGATCGCTCAGCGAGAATTTAGCGCTTCTGAGGCAAGGCAACGAGTGAAGGACATAGTTATTCTACGTTTAAGCTCGTTAACACAGCATAAGAAGCGCTAAAACTCGCCTTTCAGGAGTGTTTTGGGCTGCCTACTTCTTTGTTGAATGACTTCAAAAGGGATCACCATTCTCTCATCCATTCACCTTGAATTAGTTTGCCCAAAAAACTCTGAGTAGACCACTTTCTTATACCGATTGGTATAAGACCTCCTTGTCGACACAACACTTACGCTTGTTACCATTGAGAGGAGATAAGTCCTCCTCAGTTAACTTATTGTAGTGGCTATGGTGAAATTCTTCCTTGTTTGACTTTTTAGTCTTAAAGATGAATATGGCTAACACAGGACTCGACTTAGTTGAGATGGTTATCTTAGATGCCTTCAATGATGCTCCAAGACCACATAACCTTGACGTGAAAGCATATCGATGAGGGTTATCAAGGGCAGTCCAATTAACGTGTTGGGGTCTTTCCCCTCTAATTGATTAAACAAGGCAATGCCTAAGCCTTCACATTTAAAGCTACCAGCGCAAAAATATGGCTGCTCGCGCTGCAGATAGTATTCAATTTGCGCAGTGGTTAACGCTCTAAAATGAACCCGAAACGTTTCGCATCGGACTTCGCACACATCGGTGGTGATATTGTGTAGTGCGATACCCGTATAAAAGGTGATTACTTGGTTCGACGCCGACGTTAACTGTGACACCGCTGCTTCATGGTTTAATGGTTTGCCAACTATATTGCCATTAATAACGGCCACCTGATCGGAACCTATCACCAGACCTTGTGTAAATAACCTTGCTCCAGCTTTCGCTTTCTCTTTCGCTAATCGAACAACATGTGCTTCCGGTGCTTCTTCCTTGAATGGAGTTTCATCGATATCTGGTGAGCAACAACAAAATGGAATGCCTAGCTTTGACAGTATCTCTTTTCGATATGGTGAGGTAGAAGCTAAAATAATCTGAGATGACATAAATAATGTGTTCCTGAAGATAAGAGTGGGTATTGTCTGTGAGGTGATTTTTTCACAATTAGCTAAGATTGAGTACCTGAGAGAGTTAATTTGAGTGGCAGTTTTACTTCATTTCAGGTTGAACATCACTCTCTTTCGATATTTCTATAGCCCAAGGTGCACAACCGCTTCTATTTTAAGCATGGGCTACTTGAGTAAATCTGGTAGCTTGGGTAAAATTAACAATCCATCTATGTTAATTTTTAGGGTCAGAATGTGTGGTTGATTTACCTTCTTATTTAAAGATGGCAAATTTTCCTTTGACTCTGAGGATTTCAAACTATAATATGCGCGCCTTATGCAAACAGTAAAGATACCGGTTTCACTTGATCCAATACGCGCTTCGGCGGGTCAGCTTTCTTATGAAGGTGTGATCCCCCATAGGCAATTAAAAAGATTGAATGAGTTATGTGCCGGCGACTGTTCCGATGTGACAGTGTCGTTGGAATGTGGCGTAGATATACAGGGGATAGTCTACCTCAAGGGGAAGGCTGTGACGGAGCTCACTCTGGATTGTCAACGTTGCATGACACTATTTACCACTGAGGTTACGGTCGACTTCAACTTTAGTCCCTGTGGGAATGAAGCTGAAATCGATGAGCTCCCGGATGCGTATGACCCTATTGAGTGTGATGAAATAGGCGAGGTTCGTCTGCATCAATTGATTGAAGATGAATTGATAGTCGCTATGCCTTTAATACCCATGCATGCTAACGAAAGTTGCAAACAGGGTAGCCAAGACATAGTAGTAGGCGAGATTGAACCCGCTCAAGAGGAGCGTCCAAATCCGTTTGCAGTGTTAGAAAAACTGAAGAGCAAGTAATCTAGGAGACAAGTCAAATGGCTGTACAAAAGAACAAAAAATCTCGTTCAAAGCGCGGAATGCGCCGTTCACACGATTCATTGAGCACTCCTCAATTGTCAGTGGATGCAACGAGTGGTGAACTTCACCTTCGTCATAACGTGACTGCGGATGGTTTTTACCGTGGTCAAAAGGTTATCAACAAGTAATTTATTGCTGCCTTGATGACTAATCTGACGCTTGCGTTAGATGCGATGGGGGGCGATTTTGGCCCCCGCATCACAGTGCCCTGTCTCTTATACACATCT
>SDWK01001001.1 GCA_004195335.1 Shewanella sp. | reverse complement strand
GAGAAGTTCCGTAAAAACAAACAAGAATATGAAACTGCCGGCGGCACGTATACATCTAACTATGATGTGAAGATAGACTTCACGATGCCTGAGTTTTCAGCATCTAAAATCATTAACCAGCGCTTCCACGTAGATAACGAGGAAGAAGACATGAACATCGGTTACGACATGATTATCGGACGAGACCTTATGGTTAAACTCGGACTCATTACCGATTATGAAAGAAAGGTACTTATATGGGACGGAGTCTCAGTACCTATGAGAAGTGTATATCACACCGACTCGAAACCAACATTCTCTCGAGCAGAGATCAAACAGATCATGACGCAGACAGCGGAACCGATCGCTACCAGAGAAGCTACCGAACGGATAGTTAGAATCCTCGATAGTAAATACGAAAAGGCAGACCTAGAACAGGTTGCAGCCAATGCTGAAGATCTCGATGAGAATCAACAGAAGAAACTACTTTCACTCCTCAAAGATTTTGAAGATCTCTTTGATGGAACACTAGGCAAATGGGACACGGATCCAATTGATATTGAGACCAAGCCCGATCACAAGCCATCTAGTGCCAGGTATTATCCTGTGCCAAAGATAAACAAAGCAACCTTTAAAAAGGAACTCCTACGTCTCGTTGAGATCGGAGTGCTTACACCCGTGCAACAATCAGAATACGGCACGCCGGTGTTTATCATACCAAAGAAAGAAGGTACCGTTCGGTTCCTTACTGACTATAGACGAATTAATCAAGGAATTGTTCGCAAGCCATATCCAATACCAAGGATTAGCGAAACACTGCAGCAAATGGAAGGATTCCAATATGCAACTGCACTTGATCTGAACATGGGATATTATACCATTCAGCTCTCACCAAAGTCTAAAGATTTGACGACCATCGTCACTGAATTTGGAAAATTCAGATACAATGTACTCCCGATGGGATTATGTATTTCAGGAGATATATTCCAAGCTAAGGTCAATGAACTCCTCGGAGACATTGAAGGCCTATACGCCTATATCGATGATATACTCCTTACTACCAAAGGAACGTTCGAAGAACATCTCCAACAACTACGCACATGCTTCCAAAGATTTAGGAATGCAGGCCTAAAGGTCAATGCTAAGAAATGCAGCTTCGGTTTAAAGGAGATACCTTACCTCGGCTACATCATCACTAGGGAAGGAGTCATGCCTGACCCCAAGAAGATCCAAGGAATTGTGGATCTTGAACGCCCTAAAACTACCACCGAAGTCAAAGCTTTGATCGGCATGGTACAATACTACCGAGATATGTGGAAGGGTCGCTCTCACATACTCGCACCATTCACTGCTGTATCTTCTGGAAAGAAGGGCAGTAAAATAAAGTGGACAAAGGAACTCGAAGAGGCCTTCCACGCTACAAAGAAGATGGTTCAGACTGAAACACTTCTAACTTACCCTGATTGGACGATTCCTTTCACCATACATACTGACGCATCTGATTACCAGCTGGGAGCTGTAATCAGCCAAAGAAATAAGCCAATCGCCTTTTTCAGCAGAAAGCTGTCAAAAGCCCAATGCAACTACACTACAACCGAGAAGGAACTTCTCGCTATAGTAGAATGCCTTAAACAATTCCGTGGAATTCTTTTCGGCTATCCAATTGACGTATGGTCCGACCACAAGAATTTGGTCTACGCAGCCACACTGAGTGAATCTCAACGTGTCATGCGATGGCGCCTCATACTCGAAGAGTTTGGGCCCAATATCCAGCATATTCCTGGAGTTGACAACATAGTAGCAGATACGCTCAGCCGCCTGCCTTCGGCAAACACCGACCGAGAAGACGACAGTACTGAAAGTCTATGTCGGACGAACAAATTGTTCGTAACCAATGAAACAGCTACAGACGATAGCTTTCCATTGACACTCTCTACTGTACTCAGAGAGCAAAATAAAGAGTTAAATAAACAAAACTCGAAACTCAGTAAACACTTGGAGGACAAAGAATCCGGTTATAACAAGCAAGTACTCGACGATGTCGAGTTAATTTTCTATAAAAACAAAATATATGTACCACAATGTCTTCGTAGACGTACGTTAGACTGGTATCATTTTTATCTCAATCACCCGGGAGGTGATCGACTTGCTAAAACCCTCACAGAAGTTTGTTACTGGAAAGGCCTTGCACATCAAGCGAAGCAGCATGCTAAGCAGTGCGAGTTATGTCAAACCTTTAAAAAGCGCAGCAAGCGCTATGGTAAATTGCCACCCAAAGATATTGGGTTGCTTAAACCTTGGCACACTGTTCACGTAGACCTGATAGGTCCGTATACAAAAACAGTAAAACAAATGCAACCAGGAGGAACAGTGACTGAAGTCGACTTGTACCTAACCTGCATGACATTCATAGATCCCGCAACCGGATGGTTCGAGATCACACAAGTACCTTACTACGACTTGGATCAAGTCAAAGTACAAAATCAAGAGTACATAGATAAGACCTCGGCAAGAATTAGCCAGCTCTTCAACAACACGTGGCTATCGAGATACCCACGCCCTAAACGAGTTGTCTTCGACAACGGATCGGAATTCAAACGCGATTTCATTCCACTACTAAAAGATTTCGACATTAAGCCGGTGCTTACGTCAATCAAAAATCCACAGGCCAACGCTCCAGTTGAGCGTATACATCAAGTATTAGGCCACATGTTTTTAACTAAAGACTTGAACAGTCAGGTGTTCGATTACATCGACCCATGGGGAGAAATCCTCAGTTCAATAGCCTGGGCAGTACGTGCGTCGCATCATACAACCCTTGACAAATCTCCTGCACAGCTTGTGTTTGGCAGAGACATGATTTTTAATCTCTCAACAGTCGTTGACTGGCGAGCAATCACACTTCGCAAACAGAAGCAAGTAGATCGAGACAATCTACGTGAGAATTCAAGGCGAGTCAACTATGACTACGCCGAACAAGATAAAGTGTACGTAAAGCCCGATGGGATTTACAGAAAACTGGACTATCAAAAGAAGGGTCCTTATACAATCACCCAAGTACACGCAAACGGCACCGTCCGAATCGACAGAGGCAATGTCAGTGAAAGAATTAACATTAGACGCCTTGAGCCTTACTTCGAAGAATAAGTCTCCAACCCCCAAAATTATTTTTTAAACATACCCCCAATCGTTTCGTAAAACACGATGCAGTCTGGGAGGACAATGCCATAGATGCTTTGATAAGGTATTTTTGTGCAGACTAATCGAACCGTTAACGGATCGTTAACGTTTCTAGCTGAGTCAGCCGAGTCAGCTAAGTTGGTTTTATGCGGGACACCACGCCGATGGCTCCTGTCCACACCTTTCCTTTTTTATCCAACGCCCATCAAATAAATATTCTAACCTAAACGATCACAATATTTCAACCGTACCGTTTACACGCTACTTATTTACTTACCCCGATATCAACGTGGCATTATAATTATAACCGCACCCCTCTAATCTACATAGAGTGTTACCATGCCTAAAACCAGGCATACGAAAAGAAGTGGCAGCGCATCCTCTGGAAAGAGCGAAAAGCGAGTCAAAAGGATTGCGAGAATCGCACCCGGTGAGAATAAAGCTGGACTCACCCCAGCCATCCCTTTCTGCGAAGCAGAGAAGGATGCTAATGATGCCGACGACGAGTACGTCTCCATCAAGGTCTTAATTGACCCAGGAAAGGCTGAGAGCCGATCCAATCTTGAGGAAAAGAAATTCCGAAAGATCATCGACCTGACCTACAATGGTCCGTTGATTGTCCAGGTTCGTAGATCTTTGGATCTCGACCTATTCGGACCCCAAGCCCTCACTGGACGTGAGCATACCTTTACTAGGTTAGGCCACTTCGAGCGTTTGCTAACCGGCAACGCAAAGGACAAATTTTGTAAGATTTACAAAATGGTATCAGTAATGATGCTTACTAAATGGGACATCGATAAGGATGATCCCGACCAATTCAGAGCCCTCCAAGGTAGCCGAACGTTGTTCAACCAGTGGGTATTCGAAGATGAGGAACTCAACGCATACGAGTTGTCCCTCCCCGTGGAAGAGCAGAAAGAGCTCACGGCAAAATTAACTACCGGACATGAGTCAGCAGAGCAGTTCGAGAAACTCCTCTGGTTTGAACTTGGCAAGTTGATCTGGAAAGATCATCGCCAGGTGTACCACGATCATATCGAGTACCTCCAGCAGAGCATCAATAAGCCCTTCAAGTGGCCGATGGTCCGCTACATCAGTCGCATTCGTGAAATGTTCGACTACTGTCTGTACCTCCAACCCCATTCTCTTAAGAATCAGAGCTCCTATGAAGCCTGTTGGGACGAGCGTGATAAACCCGCTCCGGAGAAAGTAATCCGCAAGGCAATCAAGGATGGACTCCCTGAGGATATGCAGAACGAGCTCTCCGACAAGGAGACCGACTACCGCGAAATGAGCGAGGAAAAGCTCATGGATACACTCACCACCATTGAACAAAAGGATGAGCGCGATAGGGCAGCCTATAAAGAAGCACAGGACGAAGTCAAAGTTGCTCAGACGAAACTACGCGAGACTAGCGAGCCTAGGAACGGCAATAACCCCAACAAGCGCCGCAAGCAGAGCAACGACAACAACAGCAGAGGAACTGCTCGTTTCTGTTCCCTATGCAAGAATGCCGGGATGCCAGAGCGCAAGTACATGTCCCACTCTAACTCCAACTGCGAAGATAAAGAGGAGATGGCCAGAAGAGCCATGGGTGGTGGCATGGCCGACCAGAGTCAGCAAGTACGCAAGTACAAGAAAGAGTCGAAGGCTCTCCAGAAGAAGCTCAGCAAGATGCAGAGTAGGAAGAAGAAGCTCTCAAAAATGAGCAAGAAGAAATCTTCCGACAGCAGGGAAATCCGCAAGTTGAGGAAGAAATTTGCCGAGTGCATGTCTTCCAGTGACGAATCAGAAATGTCTGATGGCGAAATTAGTAGCTCAGCTTCTAGTTCTGACTCCGACTGAGATCAGGGAGGACAGTCTTCGCCCAAAAGGATAAACCTAATAGACAAAATTAGATTTAGGTTCCGGCAGATATACATAGTTGTATAATCGATAACAATTATCTACTCCAAAGGAGTAAATTTTG
>SDWK01000987.1 GCA_004195335.1 Shewanella sp. | reverse complement strand
GCATTAAATATGTAATCAATTCAGAGCACCTCAGAATTTTCAATTCAAGGCGCATTGATGAAGAAATGGCTCCCCCTTTTAAGTCAATGCAAAGCAGAAGTGTGAATTCTGAGGAGCTCACGTAGTGCGGGTTTCAAAGCTCTATATGCTACGCTGAATGCTTTCGATATAGAATAACTATTAGCTTCAAGCATCCATCTTACCTACAGAGCTTTGAACTCCCGCTGAATGGTCAGATATTTAGTACAATTGGTATAACTATAAAAAAGGCTGCAATCGCAGCCTTTGTATTTTCAATACCTTTCTATTTTATCTCGTCATTATTGCGCCCATGGCAGTAGACGTTTGGATACACGATCGGCCTGGCCGAGTTTAATCGCCGCTCGGTATCTCATTCTGTATAGCGCCTGATAGCAAAGAGGAACCAGATATAAGCTGGTCACGGTTGAGAAGGTTAGTCCGCCTATTATTGCAATAGCCATTGGTGAATACGAGGGACCACCGCCACCGAGCTGAGTGTCTCCCATTGCTAGAGGTACGAGTCCGAGCACTGTGGTGCCAACGGTCATTAATACCGGACGCAGACGTGAATGACATACCTCACTAATGGTATCAGATAGCTTGTCTAAATCGGGTGATAGCTGATTGATTTGGTCAACCAAGACTATGCCGTTGTTCACGACAATGCCCATTAAGATTAAGATACCAATCATAGCCATAATAGACATAGGCGTGCCGGTAAACAGCAGGGCCCAAAATACACCTGTGATAGAAAACAGGATAGAGGTGATAATCGCAGTCGGTAGCAGCAATGATTCAAACAGAGCCGCCATTACAATGTAGATCATGGCAATAGCGAGCAACATATTGGTCGCCATTACCGCCTCATCTTCATCTTGTTTCTCAAAACCACCTCTGAGGGAGTAGCCGTATCCAGCCGGAAAGTTTACCGTCTTCAACGCCTGCGTGATCTTCTCCTGCGCTTCTTCTGTGGTTAAGTCATCCAGATTGGCTCCGATCGATAGCGCCGTTTGTCTGTCATAGTGTCTGATGGTGTCAAATCGAGGTAATATCTCAATTTTAGCCAAACTGTCCAGAGTATAAACACGGTTATCGATTCTGATCACAGGCAGTTGTTTTAACTTCTCAAGCGACAGGCGCCATTGCTGCTCGAACGACATCACGATACGCAGCTCTCCATTGGGATCGTGACGGAAAGAGCGTAGCGGGGTCCCACGAAGCGCCATAGAGATACTCGAGGCGACTTCATTGAGCTTAAGGTCTAGTCTGGCTGCCATCTCACGGTCAACACGAATGACCACCTCTTGCTGTGCACCACTGAGCTCAGATCTCACATCGGTTAGCCCCTCTATCGAAGATAATAACGGGATCACTTGCTCACTTAACGTGATCAGATCGCTGGTGGAGCGGCCGGTGAGTGATACCCTGAGTCCGTTATTGTCACTGCCCCAACCAAATTGAGGTTTAGCAATCGAAAATTTTGGAAAGCCTTCTCGGATGCTTTTCTTCAGTTCCTTCATGTCGATCTCAACATCTTCATTGAGGATCAGGGTCGATTGGCCGCGGTCAGCCGAGAAGTAACTGTAAACAGAATCTATCTGAAACTTCTCTTGATTGGCATAAAGATACTCTTCCATCTTGGTGATCATGGCTTCGGTGACATCCAGACTATGACGTCCCTCAACCTGGTAATTGATGTAGAGTTTATTGTTTCCCTCGCCGTCAGATTGGTCTTGTTTAACCATGTTCAGTGGCAATGCCGTTGAGGCAAGCATTAACAGGGCTATGACGCCAGATATGCGCGGGTGGGATAGAATCCAATTAAGGCTGCGATGATAATAGCTTCGCAGCTTACTCTCTTTTTTCTGGGTATCGATGTCGAAATGCATACGACTCAACATGAGTGGCAGTAAGGTTTTAGCCACTAACAGAGAGGCGGCCAGAGAGATACAGATGGCAATCGCCACATGCTCGAGAAAGATGGTCAATTCGACCTTCACCCCGAAGATATTGGGCAGGAACACGATAGCGGTCGTGAGCGTACCGGCGAGCACCGCAAGGGCGACTTTATCAACGCCCGTAAGCACCGGGTCATTGTCTTGCTCATCAATAGAGTCGATACTTTGTCCCTGAGCTTGTGCCTGTTTCTCCTGCAATACACTCTCAGTCACCACCACGGCGTTATCGATAAGCATGCCCACGGCCAGCAGCAAACCCATCATAGAGAGAATATTCAGGCTGTAGCCAAGCAGATACATGGCCGCAAGTGTCATGCATATAGAGATTGGCACAGAGGTCACGACGACTAAGGTCATTTTCAGGTTACGTAAAAACAGGTAGAGCACGGCAAATGACAGCAATGCACCGATAAGGCCTGCGGTGAGCAGGTCTTCCAGTGACGAGGTGACGCCATAGGCCTGATCTTCCATGACATACAGTTTTATGCCTTGAAATTGTTGATCTTTCTTCGCATTTTCGATGACTTTCATTACGCGTTTTGATACTTCGACCAGGTTGGCACCGGACTCTTTAAATACATCGAGACCGACGGCATAGTTTTGATCTAAGTGACGACCATCCAGGCGCTCCGGAAGAGAGAAGCTGACCGTGGCGATATCGCCTAAGGTCACGCCCGGCGTGAGGACTAAGTTGTTAATCTCATCAAGGTTTCTGAACTCGCCCTTAGGCGAGACCTGATAGACGCGGGAATCGGTTCTCAATATTCCGGCGCTGATGACAAAATTTTCTTGCTGCAGTCTGCGCGTCAGGGCTTGAATCGAGATGTTACTCGCAGATAACTTATCTGCGTTAATCCGGATTTCAATCTGTTTTTGCTCGACCCCATAAAGGGTGACTTGCGAAACACCCTCGACACGTTCCAGTGGACGTTTGAGCTGCTTGTCGAGTAGATCGAAGGCACCGGAAAGTTCGCGATCACTGGATATTCTCAAATTTAATACCGGCATATCTGCGGTAGAGAACTGCCTGATAAACACACGTTCAACGTCTTTAGGCAGTAGATGCCTGACCGCATCGATTTTCTCTCTCGCTTCCAGGCTCTTGGTGGCGACGTTTTCTCCCCACTTCATTCTCAGCTCAATCTCGGCGCCATTTTGAGAAGAGCTGGATCTCAGCTCTTCGATTCCGCTCATGGTCGCCAGAGACTCTTCGAGTACGCTGGTGATGTCGCGCTCAACTTCGGCTGGGGTAGAACCTTTGTAAGGCACCTCAATGTTAACCTGAGGCATGTCGATACCGGGAAACATCTCCAGGGGTAATAACCGACTGGAAGCGAGGCCAAACAGTAAAATGGCGACGAAAAACATGCTGGTGGTAACGGGTCTTTTAATGGCTAAGCGGGTTAAGTTCATGCCTGACCTCCCACAGTTACAACCTCTGGGCTAGTGTCACTCTTCTTGACCTTGTACTCTTTGCGATCGAACAAGGCATACAGCACAGGGATAACCACTAAGGTCAGCAAGGTTGACAGTAGCAGGCCAAAGATTACGGTAATGGCCATTGGGGCGCGAACTTCTGACCCATCTCCAAGACCCAAGGCCATCGGCGATAAGCCCAGCGCCGTGGTTAATGTCGTCATGATAATCGGGCGAAGGCGTGATTTTGCTGCTTCAGATATGGCATCCATCTTATCGCGCCCCTCCTGCCTGAGTTGGTTAATCCTGTCTACCAGCACGATGGCATTATTGACCACGATACCAGCGAGCATGATAAGACCGATAAACACCACGACACTTAAGTGAGTCTGAGTGATGTAGAGTCCGAAAATACTCCCTCCAACCGCCATAGGTACGGCGATAAGGATCAGCAGTGGGTGCAATAATGATTCGAACTGGCTCGCCATAACGAGATAAACGAGGAATACGGCCAACACGAGTGCGATTTGCAACGATTGGAAAGAGTGCTCCATCTCTTCATTCTGGCCACCAAACCGTGCCTGAACCGAAGTCGGTAATGTCTGTTTAGACAAGATATCTCTGGCTTCCAAAACGGCTTCGTTAAGATCGCCATAGGCCAGGTTAGCGGAGACGATTGCCACTCGTTGCTGGCTGATACGGTTAATCGCCGATGGGCCCAGATTTAAATTGACATCAGCTACGGCACTTAGCGCGATAGGATGGTTACTATCTGGGTTAACAATCATTGAGTCGATGTCACTTATCTGATCGCGCTCTTCGATTGCACTTCTGACCAAAATATCGACTTTACGATCTCTCACCGTGTATTGGCTGGCGATAGTGCCACCGATGCGTTGTGCAATTCGGTTTGCGACCATAGGCGCATTCATTCCGAGTGCGGCTAACCGTTCATGGTCAAAACGAATGCTAAGTTCAGGTTGACCGTCACGTAGGCTGGTATTGATATCGGCAAATCGGTCAGAGTCGGAGAGGGCATCGACCAGATTGTCAGCGGTATTTTTAAGCTGAGCCAGATCATAGCCGATTAACTCTATCTCTAACGGTGTTTTAAAGCTAAATAGCTCAGGATGTTGAATTTGAGCCTCCAGCTCAGGGATACGCATTGCAGTGGTACGCAATACCGAAGCCACGGCATTAAAGGCATTGTGATCGGCTAGTACGACTTGTAGGCGGCCCCAATTTTCTCCACCACGAGAGGTGTCAGACGTCATTAAGCCACCACTACCCGCTTGGCTATAAGCGTGCTTAACATCTTCCCTGTCTTTAATTGATAGGGCGAGCTTACGTAATACCTTATCAGTTTCAGTGACTTCAGTTCCTGGTGGTAATAAAACTTCGACATAAAACTCACCCTGGTTCATCGGCGGGATCAGCTCCATTCCCAACTTGGGAAACAAAGAGGCTGCACCAAGGGTGACTAGAATTGCGATGCTCAATGTCAGTACTTTAAACTTAAGTGCCTGAGCGAGCAGAACATGATAGACCGATTCTAACTTTTGGTAGATCCAGTTGAAACTGGTGCTCAGTGGACGCATAACCAGCCCGGTTAACCAAGAGACGAAGCGACCGATGAGTAGTGCCAAAGTCAGTAATAGACTTGGCAGATAGCTAAACAGCAGGACAAATGGGAAAGAGAACACGGTTGCACTGTAATGCTTGAGCTTGGCGACTCGGGTTTCCGGC
>SDWK01000753.1 GCA_004195335.1 Shewanella sp. | reverse complement strand
GGTTAGCTCACTTCGCATTTGTCACCGATGATCTGGATGCCATCATCGAACGGCTGGCTAAAGCGGGATACCCAGTTGATAAAGAGGGTGCTGAAGATGATTTCAGACGCAATGTTTACTACATAGATCCAAATGGCTATGAAGTAGAGTTTGTACAGTATTTAAGTGATATTCCGTCTGAGCGAAATAGATACGACTAACCATAGCGATAAAGATAAAACAGAAGGACAACAATTGAGCCTGATCAACTCAACTTATCTCAGACACAAGACTGAGTAAACAATCCATATGTCCTAAGTCAGAGTCACTTCATCATTGACAGTGGAAATTGATATTCGAAATAGGTAGTGGAGATTGGAAATTGATAGTGCAGCAGATATTAAACAAATGGAAACGATAAACGAGATTAGCCTAACCAGATAATCAAGGTCAGTAAGATGAGATAGAAAAAGAACCCCGTAATATAGACAGAAAAGAAATCATTCTTCGCGAGACGCTTTTCACTATTAAAGACGCCAGGAAAATAAAGTGGTTTTTGTATGCGACCAAAAGAGAGCACACCTAAGACCACTACACCAGTCGTATATAAGATGAATGAGAGCAAAAACTCCCAGAAAAACCAGAAAAATAGTTCAGCTATGTTTCCTAACAACATGCCCTCTCCTTACTCATCATTTCACTCAACACTTATGTCGAAAATGACACTGTACCACTCTAACGATTTGATGTGTAAATGTCATGTTAACTTTTGTTAACTGCATTGTATCGATAGGTATAAGAAACTGATCTACTAAGAGTTTTTTTGGCAAACTAATTCAAGGCGAATGGATGAGGGAATGATGCTCCCTTCTTAAGTCATTCAACGCAGAAGTAGGCAGCCAAAAACACGCCTTAAAGGCGAGCTTTAGCGCTTCTGATACTGTGTTAACGAGCTTAAAAGTAGAATAACCATGCTCTTCACTCGTTGCAAACAACAGGGTCTTGTATGTTCCCTACCTACTTAAGACATTTCCTCCTGACCCATAGGGATATGGGAAATGTCTTTAAAGCGTCTGGAATGCTTAAGACCCTGAAGGTCAGATGTTGTAAATGTCATTTATGCACAACTATATGGATGTTGGAGGTACGAGCCCATATATGGCGAAGGTAGAATAATGCAGGAACAATTAGAGAGAGCGAAGCACGACTGAATGGTCTATTTTGTTCCATACAAAGTTTGACATTTCTTTCTTCCATGAAGGTCAGATTCAGGAGATAGAGTAACGCATGGAGCAGTTACCGAGGATGCCAGAGCCGAGGAGCAATAAAGGGCGTTGCCTCAGAAGCGCTAAACTCTCGCTGAGCGATAGAGCCTGATTATAGATAACTCACATCCACATGAGACATCAATTTTTCTTTGGCTCAACGTCACGAACTAATGGTGAATCCTTGTGAGCAAAAAAACGGATCTCGAACTCAGTGTCATCAGTTAAAGGCTCTACTCTATGCCAATACTCAGGATGAGATATTGCCGTTTCATTGGCCTTTACCAACACTACTTTCTCGGGTTCACTCACTTTGTCAGCATAACCATAAAACTTTAATTCTCCACAAAGCACATGGAGCTGACCATAGACACCCACTTTTGTATAGTGTGGCTCTAGCAATACCTTAGGTACATTTTTTCTGGTAAAAACACAGGTCGATTGATAATTAACATAGCCCTTAGGAACAAATGACATCGTTATGCCTTAGCTGGTTTTCGCTTATCAATTGAGTTTAGATGCACCTTTGTGACTAATACAAGATTTGAATTGAGATAGGTTACGGTTAAACTAACCTCAAACTCCACCAAGCCGATACCAATGAACGCTCCTTTTAGCTTTACCAGTCACTATATTCTCGATAAAACATATTTCAGTGAATGCTTCGATGAATCAGTAACTATTGATACATCTCTCGGCGCCTTCTACAAAGCTATTGGGTTTGTTTTAGTCGGTACGGCGTTATTGCTCACCGGTGCGAATGCCTATGCTTCTCTCTTTCTTGTCGGACTGGGTGCTTTAGAAGCCTTAAGTGTTAAATTCAAAAAAACCTGGTGGTTATGGCGACAGATGATGAGCAAGGCAGCGAGTAATGAAGTTAAACTAACTATCGATGAGCAAGGCATTAGCAGCAAGTCACTTTATATTGATAGTTCTATTTTATGGAGTGATATCAGCAAACTAACCATAACGAGCAAAGGCTTTCTAATCAAAAACTCGAATGGTATGAGTTATATCTCTAAGCGCTCTCTGGATACTGCGGCCATTGAATTTATCAAGAGTAAGGCATAAAGCGATCTCCCCTCTCCCCCCCCCATTCCATTATTCATCTCGTTAATGCAGGGCTTGTCTCTCGACAGGCCCGAATATTCTTTCAAAACTAAAGTAAAAATCTCATACAAACAGTCTGTTAAAAAAATTAGATTATTAGGCACTATAAAAAGATAATCTTAGTCGAAATCATTCTTATTTACCGCGCTTTTTTGCCAATGTTTAGTCTACAGTTTATTAAGGGTTCCTAAAATAAGATGCACGTATTTATGATTGCATACAAACATATCTTAGCCGTAGTCGATACTCGCTCACCTACGCAAGATGCTCTACGTAAAGCAATGATTTTAGCTGATAAAACTCATGCAAAGCTAACCTTACTGGAAGTCAGCCCTAAGAATACTTTACTCTCGAAGTTGACCCATTCAAGTTCAAGCATCAAGTCGTTTGTCGTTCATAAAAAGTCTATTGAACAATACTGTGCTCAGGGGAACACAATAGAGAACAAGACTAATATCAATAACAGTGTCTCCAAAGCAATATTGGAGGAACTCGAGCATGATAAATACGATCTCGTCATTCTCAACTACAAGCACCATCACCCTGTTTTTCATGAGTTTTCATTTGCCGATGAATGGCGTCTACTCAGACAAAGTGACGTTGCTGTGATGCTGGTTGGAGCAAATGAGTGGGGGGAGTGTGGCCATATTCTTACCGCGATAGAGACAGATGATGCGAGTCACCAACACCATACCTTCAATCAAAAACTACTCGATGAAACCGAGCATATTGCCAGCCTTCTAAGTAGCGACATTCACCTTGTGAACTGTTTTCTTGAGCAAAATCTCAGTATGGCGATAAAGCCCCCCAAGGTGAAGAATCACCGACTAAGTAATCAGAGTCGTCACTGGATAAACTTAGTCGATTCAGTCAGATCTCATCAGATTGAAAACAGCCACTTGCATTTGGAAGAGGGGCTACCGGATCACATCATCCCCAATATGGCAGAAAAATATCGAGCCAACATTGTCATCCTTGGCGCCGGAGAACATCATGGGTTATTCAGCCAATTTAAAGGGCACACCAGTGAGCACATCATAGATCAGCTTAACTGCGATATTTTCGCAATCAAGCCAGCATCAAGCTAAATGCGGTATGAAGCATTCGTGTATATGAGATAGACGAACTGAAAATTTTTACGCCTCATCAGGCTAAAAAAACAATAACTGCTATTCTTATCTATAGGATTTAACTCGCGCGAGTACAAATGGACTATGTACGCTACTTCTTCAACTGACCTCACCCCATTTCCCATCATGGTTTGCAGCAAAGAAGGAGGCATTCTGTCTGTAAACTCCAGTTTTCAAAATGAATTTAAAGTTTCCAGTGAAATGATGTCAGGAGAACTAGCCTACCGCTTTTTTAACCTATTTAAAGACCTCAGTGTTACAAACAGTTCTGCTTTTACTCACCATTTAATTGAAAAAAAACAGTTTTTTTCCACTCTCTCTGTTAATAGCCAAAATATTTGTGTCAATGTCAGTATCAATGAGAGTCTATTAACTCCCGGGGAGTACTGGCTAATCGTTAACCGATGCGGTGAGTGCCGTGCTAAAAAATATCAGGCAAAGCATAAGCTGGAAAGGCTAAATCATGCAATTAAAGGCGCGAATATTGGGATATGGGAATATAGCCCACATTCAAAGTTTTGCTATTTCTCGCTGAAATTCAAAGAGCTGATTGGCATAGATATAGATTTCCCCCTCAGTTGGCAGCACTTCAAAAGTATGGTTGATCCAAGGGATCAACATAAATTCGATCCGTATCTGGATGACATTCTCGAACTGGGAACCCGGTTTTGTCTTGAATTCAGAGCCCTAATTAATGGAAAAGAGCGATGGTTTGAGCTGAGAAGCGAAGCCATTTTATCGAAAGATAATCACTATACACATACGGGTTCATTAATCGATTGCACCGAAGCCAAAGAAACTCTTTTTGCATTACACGATGCCATTGAAAGTAAAAATATCTCTATGGATGCAGGAAATATCGGTAACTGGCGGGCAGAAATTGATAGTGAGAATAACTGGGTTTGGGACTGGGATAGTCGAGCAAATAATATGTTTGCCCTACAGCCGGACGACATTGGAAATCTAGAAAAATGGGTGGAGAGACTCCACCCCGAAGACCTAGAGCTAGTACTCGCCGCCATCAATCACTCTTTAAGTACCGGAGAGTTATTTGATGAGCAATACCGCTCAATTTTACCCCATGGTGAGATAATCTACGTACACGCAAAAGCCAAGGTTGGACAGAACAGAGAAAAACAACATTGTCGAATCGATGGGATCTGTATCGATCAATCTCCGATCTTTAAAATTCAAGCCGAACTGCAAAAAGCAAATGATGAGTTAGAGGCAAGGGTGACGCAACGCACTCAAGAATTTCAACAGGCCAAAGTGCGGGCAGAGCGCGCCAGTCAGGCCAAAAGCGAATTCTTATCTATGATGAGCCATGAGCTGCGAACCCCGATGAATGGCGTTATCGGCTCCTTAGATCTACTCACTCTGTCGAAGCAAAACCCAGAGTCCATGTCCTTAATAGAAACGGCAACAACTTCTGCGACCAACCTTATCTATATTCTCAATGACATTCTAGATATCAATAAAATTGAAGCCGGAAAGATGCAGCTAGAACAGCGCGACTTTTCAATTACAGAGGTGATCGACAACGTGGTTCAAGTCTTCCTACCTCTAGCCCATAAGAAACAACTCAATCTGCACATCGACGATGAAGTGGTCAACTAATTTTGGCCACTGATATAGAGTCAATTTGAAATAATCTCTCTGACTCGGCT
>SDWK01000750.1 GCA_004195335.1 Shewanella sp. | reverse complement strand
AGATGTGTATAAGAGACAGGATACTACGGCCGAACAGATAAAACATATTCAGCAAAAATATGGCCGTGATGCCTTCGCTATTGTCTCGTCCGGTCAGTTGTTGACTGAAGAGTTCTATACCTTAGGCAAGTTAGCCCGTGGGGTGATCGGCACCAATAGCTATGACGGTAACACCACCTTATGTATGGCATCGGCGGTCAGTGGTTATAAACGCTCATTCGGCGCCGATGGCCCGCCGGGTTGCTATGATGATTTTGAGCATACCCACTGTCTGATGGCTTTTGGATCAAACCTTCCCGAGCAACATCCCATCATCTATTGGCGTCTTAAAGAGGCGCAGGAAAAACGTCATTTCCCCTTAATCGTGGTCGACCCACGTGTGACTATGCTGGCGCAATTTGCCGATATTCACCTGCCCATCACACCGGGCACGGATTGTGTGCTGATCAATGCCATGATGCATGTGATCATCACCGAAGGTCTGCAAGACCAGGCGTATATCGATGCCCATACTCAAGGCTTCGAGGAGGTTAAAGCCTTAGTTCAGGACTACAACCCTAAGCAGGCCCAGCATGTGTGTGGCATCGATGAAGATACCATACGCAATGTCGCCCGCATTTACGCTAAGGCGCCGGCGGCCATGAGCATCTGGACCATGGGGATTAACCAGTCGACCCATGGCTCAGATGGTGTTGCCAATATCAATAACCTGAATATGGTGACAGGTAATATTGGTAAGCCGGGGGGCACCAGCCTATCGATAACGGGCCAGTGTAATGCCATGGGAACCCGAGAATGGTCATCTTGCTCAGGGCTACCTGGATATCGTTACCTCGAAAATGAAGATGACAGGAACGAGATCGCCGCATTTTGGGGCGTCGATCCTGAGTTCTTTCCCAAGAAGAGGGGCCTCTCACAAACCGACATCTTTCCCGCTATCGAAACCGGCGAGATAAAAGGCTTGTGGATCGTGGCGACCAACCCCATGACCTCTATGCCCAACACGGCGCGCATTAGAAAAGCACTGGAGAAACTGGATTTTCTGGTGATCCAGGATGTCTATCAAGATGTGGAAACTAACCAATATTCTCACGTGTATTTTCCCGCATCGGTATGGGCCGAAAAGGAGGGGGTACACACCAATACCGAACGCCGGGTTAACCTTATCTGCAATGTCTTGCCCCCCTATAAAAACTCTAAGCCGGATTTTTGGATCTTTAATCAGATGGCCAAGCGGTTCGATAATGGTCAGATGGTCCATTTTCCCGAGACGCCACAAGGGGCGTTCGAGGAGATGAAATACCTCTCCAAGGGCAAGCTGGCGAATGGTCGTCCACGAAACTTAGATATCTCAGGCATGAGCTACGCAAAATTGGAAGCCGCAAAAGGGATCCAATGGCCCTATCGAGAGTATGAGGTCGGCCTGAAAGGGACCGCGAGACTCTATAGTGATGGCATTTTCCCCACTCCCAGCGGCAAAGCCAATCTGTTACCTATCCTTTTTTACAACAACAATGAACAGCCCTGTCAGGAATACCCATTCTGGCTCAATAGTGGTCGTGTGGTTGAGCATTTTCATACCCGCACCCGCACCGGAAAAATCGGCAACTGCAATAAGTTCAGCCCAACCGCCTATATGGAGATGAACCCCGATGCGGCAAAGGCATTGGGCGTCGAGCACCAAACCTATGTTCGTCTCACCAGCCGTCGCGGAGATGCAGTAGTACTGGTGCAGCTAACCCAACGAGTGCCACGCAACATGGTGTTTATCCCGTTTCATTTTCATGACTGTGTGAATCGCTTAACTCTGGGGCTGCTCGACCCTCATTCAAGGCAACCGGCATATAAGCAGTGCACTACCCGCATCGAGCCCATCGATCAGGCTGAGGCCGCACGCATCAATGCCGAACGTCGCGCGTTTTGAGGTGATGAAATACTGAAGCTTTTAAGGGGTAAAGCTAAGAGCTTGAGTAAAAGATCCGGTCAATAACGAAAACTAAGGGCTTAAGGAAAGGAATTAAAATGACATCACCGACAACCGAAGAGGTAAAAGCTCACGCATCCGGTCTTAAGAATGATGTGGACCTATTTACGCCAAATGCATTTTCAGGCCATCGCTCAGATAAAATCAAGCCATTGGTGGATAGACCCGCAGTCGGTCAGGAGCAGGTGGGGCGCTCCAATCATTGGGAAGTGCGCACACAAGAGCAGGCCTATGCCTATCTACCTGAGCGTGATAGCGACAGTGAGAGTCAGAGTGAAAATCGGTATGGCAAGCGTATCGACCTTGTCGAGTTGACCGATAACCCGGTGGGGCGCTCACTGTTCATCAACGGTAATCCGGAGGTAGGAAGTAACCCGGATCGTAACAAACAACATGGTTTCTTCTTCACTGCCGATAACTGTATCGGTTGCCATGCCTGTGAGTCGGCTTGCTCGGAGAAAAATGATAATCCCGCTCACTTGGCATTTCGCTCCGTGGGTTACGTCGAAGGAGGCTCTTATCCCGATTACAAGCGGATGAACATCTCGATGGCCTGTAACCATTGTGACGACCCGGTCTGTCTGAAAGGCTGTCCGACGCGGGCCTACACTAAACACGCCGAGTATGGCGCCGTCTTGCAAGACCCAGAAACCTGCTTCGGGTGCGGTTACTGTACCTGGGTGTGTCCTTACAATGCCCCGCAGCTTGACCCAGTTCAGGGGCGCGTGTCTAAGTGCAACATGTGTGTCGACCGTCTCGAGGTTGGGCTAAAACCCGCCTGCGTGTCGGCCTGTGTGGGCAATGCGCTGGATTTCGGTGTGATAGAAAATACCCCCGAAAATCGTGAGCAGTGCAAAACCAGTATTCCGGGCTTTCCATCGCCAGAGATCACTCAGCCCAATATCCGTTTTCAGCAAACCAAATCGCTGCCTGAGGAGATGACACGCACCGATGATATGCCGGTTAAATATCGCAAAGGGAGCGATGGTCAATATAAGCCAGTGGTAGACCAAAAAGTCGGTAAGCAAATGTATTGGAACCTGCCTAAACTTAACAGCCGTGAAAACCCGCTGGTCTTGTTTACTTTGCTTGCTCAGGCGGCGCTGGGCACCTTTATCATTCCGTTTGTAGGTGCACTGCTGGGAGGGCAATCCTTTGAGCAGTTTATGGCGTCGGATCTGTTTCTGCCTTTGGTGCTATTGTCGATTTCGCTGACATCAATGGGTCTGTTTATGAGTGTGACTCATCTGGGCAAGCCGTTTCGGTTCTATCGAGGCTTCAATAACTTGCGCTACTCGCCCATGAGTCGTGAAGGGTTAGGCTTAGCGCTGTTTTCGGCATTTCTCGGACTGACGGCATTGCTTCTCGCGCCGTTCAATACCTGGGTTAATACATTGCTGATCAGCTTAGGGATCGATCTCGCCTCGATGACGGCGAACATGCCGCTTGAGAGGGGCGCCGTTATCAGCGGGGTATTTGCTACCGTGTCGGGAGCGGCGGGCTTGTATTACATGAATCAGTGTTACCAGATCAAGGCGCGACCATTTTGGAACCATTGGCAAACGGTGACCAGCTTTGTGGGTAACAGCCTGTCTCTGGGAGCCATGGTGAGCAGCGTTGTTATGTTGCTCTCACTCGATATCGAGTCGCTTCCTCTGCAAGGCGCGATGCAGTCACTTGGCGCGGTATTTTTGGCTGGGATCGTTATCGAAGCCATTGGCCTCTGGGGTCATAGCCGCACACTTAACCGTAGTGAAAATGAAGGCGGGGCGGCACATTACATTCAGTGCACCACCTTCGGTAAAACCTATCTGTTTCGTAACGCGTTACTGGCCTTTAATATTGTCGCCGCGAGTAGCTTGCTGATATTAGGGGGCTTCTCTGAAATGAGTGAATCACTGGCTAATCAATCTATAGCGGATCAGCCGCTCTATCTTGCTGCGTGGGCCAGTTTAAGCTTGATAAACCTGGTCACGGCAGTGATTGGCAGGGCGCTGTTTTATAACTTAGTGATCCCAACAACCATGCCTGGAGCCTTTTTCTGGAAAAACAAAAGCTTTGAGCAGCACGCCAGAGACATTGGCTTAGCCGACAATCCCGCTACCGGAGTTGCGCCTCTTGCTCATTAACCTTGAGTGACGATTTGGTATTCATGTAAACAGTGAGAATGAAAGTGAAAGCGCATCTATCATGCTGGCCGTTCTTTCAAAAGAGTGGCCGAACGAATAACAAGCGCGGCTTGGAGAATAGGCTGAACGGTTTAGAGAACAGCTTAGAGCTCTCTTAATAGAGCGCTGGGTTGAGAACTAAGCTGGGAACACTTATAGAAAACAGAATAGAGAATAAGAGAGCGAGTATGCTGACATTAAGTTCGATAATTAACAAAACCTGTCTGCTTGGACTGACTTACTTCAGCGCCGAAGGTGAGATATCAAAGCAATCTTTGCTCGCCGGCACCGTGGTATCTCAGCAATCGGAGCAGGGCATCTGTATACGACTGACGTCGGGCACTTCTGCCGATTTTTTGATACCCAATGATCTCTCCTGTTGGTTTACAGCACCTAAAGGAGACTTTTATACCAGCGTCGAGGGAGTCACGGTAAGCGATCCCGACTATCTGGTGACTTGGGACATCTATCAAACTAAAAAATCTACCGGCAGCGGTAGAGACGATAATGAGCAGCAAGAGATGCAGTGGTGGGAGTGGAAACCCAGGGTTCTGCAACCTAAAGTGGGCTAGCATTTTATCATCAGATCGAGTGGACTCGCTGTCCCCGCAGAGTGCTGACTCAGTACATGGGTGTATATCTGAGTCAATGCGCCCTGTTAACTGCATCGCGCAGGCTCTACTCAGTAATGTTTGTCTATCCTTGTTACCTTTACCATCGTGCACAGTAACTGATAGTTGTTCCAGATTGATGTCTTGTACTCTCAACCTTAAGCACTCCGTTACTCTTAGCCCGCTACCATAAAGCATTTGTACCATTAACTTATGAATCCCCGACATTTGTTGAAGTATGCGACTCACTTCGTCTAGGGATAAAACGGTGGGCAATGTGCTTTGTTTACATGAGTGTGGGGCACTATTATTCATCATGAATGTTGAATAAGTATAGATAAAAAAGTAGGCTATCTTTTATTCTAAATTAG
>SDWK01000745.1 GCA_004195335.1 Shewanella sp. | reverse complement strand
AGATGTGTATAAGAGACAGCTATATGACGCCGCCACAGGTTAAGGTCTCGGCATCCTATCCGGGGGCAACCTCAACTACGGCAGCCGAATCGGTTGCAACGCCGCTTGAGCAAGAGTTAAACGGTGTTCCCAACATGATTTACATGAGCTCGAAGAGTACCAATTCGGGCAGCGCTAGCGTGACTATCACTTTCGATGTGGGCACTAATCCCGATCTGGCTGCCGTCGATGTTCAAAACTCGACTCAGCAGGCGACGGGAAGTTTGCCCATCGATGTACAAACTGAAGGCGTATCGGTTTCCAAAGAGGCCTCGGTAGAGCTACTCAAGCTCGCATTGACCTCGAGTGACGAGCGCTATGATGAGATCTATCTTAGTAACTACGCCACCATCAATATTCAGTCGGCTCTGAAGCGCATTCCGGGTGTGGGACGGGTGCGTAACACCGGCTCTCGTAGTTACTCAATGCGAGTCTGGTTAAAGCCTGACATGATGGCTGGCTACGGCTTGACGACCGGTGATGTTATCGGTGCCATCAAGGCACAAAATAAGGAGTCGCCAGCCGGTTCAATCGGCTCTCAGCCAAATACAGATACACTGAGTATGACCTTGCCCATTACCGCCGCCGGGCGTATGAGCAGTGTGCCACAATTTAATGAGATCATCGTGCGGGCGAACACCGATGGCTCACTCATTCGCTTGCGTGACATTGCCAGTATTGAACTGGGCTCCTCTTCCTATACATTACAGTCTCAATTAAACGGGGCTAACGCGACTATTCTACAGGTCTATTTGTTGCCGGGTGCCAATGCCTTAGAGGTGACAAAAAAGGTCAAGCAAGAGATGGCTGCCTTAGGTCAAAAATTCCCACAGGGGATGGAGTGGCAAGTCTTCTTTGACGCTTCGATATTTATCCAGAACTCGATCGACGAAGTGGTAAAGACACTCATCGAAGCATTAGTGTTAGTTATTCTGGTCGTCTATCTGTTCTTACAGAATTGGCGTGCCACCTTGATCCCGGCGATAGCCGTACCCGTCTCCTTGATTGGTACGTTAGCCGCGATGCTCGCCTTTGGGTTCACCATCAATACCGTTAGCTTACTCGCCTTGGTATTGGCCATCGGCATTGTGGTCGATGATGCCATCGTGGTGGTCGAGAATGTCGAGCGCCTGATGAATGAAAATGGCTTGAGTCCCACAGAAGCGACCAAAGTGGCAATGAAGGAGTTATCGGGCGCATTAGTGGCCACCAGTTTGGTGCTAGCCGCCGTATTCGTCCCCGTTTCTTTCCTGTCAGGGATCACCGGCATCATGTACCGTGAGTTCGCCGTGGCGATTACCGTTGCCGTGCTCATCTCAACCGTGGTGGCCTTGACTCTATCGCCAGCGCTATGTGCCTTGTTGTTAAGGCCGGGCGATCAGGCAACATCGGGTTTCTTCAAATGGCTTAACGACAAACTCGATATCAGTACGACTAAATATGTGGCGTTAGTGACGCTAACGAACAAGCATGCTAAACGCAGTTACCTGGCTTTTGCCGTGATGGTGGGCGGTGTGTATATCATTATGTCTGGCCTGCCATCGAGCTTTATGCCCGATGAAGATCAGGGACGCTTTTTTATCGATATGTCTCTGCCAAATGGTGCCACGGTTAACCGTTCACAGGCGGTACTCAAAAAAGCCGAAGCCAAGGTGCTTAATCATCCCGCCGTGGCTTACTCCTTCACCTTAGCGGGAGAAAACCGTCGTTCGGGCTCGAATCAAGCCAATGGCATGTTTGAGGTGATTTTAAAGCCTTGGTCGCAACGCGTCGATGACAATGCTACCGTGCACCAGGTGATGAAAGAGATTAAGGTCTCCCTACAAGATATTCTAGAGGCCGAATTTAGTGTCTATCTGCCCTCTGCCGTGCCGGGTTTAGGTAATGGCTCGGGCGTCGAGATGGAGCTGCAAGATACATCCGGCACTAACTTTAAAGGGTTAATGGAAACGGCTGATGAACTGGTCGAGGCACTCAAACTCCAACCTGAGATAGCAACCGCCGGCTTATCACTGCAGAGCGCCATACCTCAGTTGCATCTTAGTGTTGACGAAGCCAAGGCCATGGTCATTGGCGTAAATGTCTCTGACATCTACAGTACGATTAAAACCTTTACCGATTCATCAACCGTCAACGACTTTAACCTGTTTGGCCGCGTGTATCGGGTTAAGGTTCAAGCCGAAGATAAATACCGTCAGTTCCCTGAGCAGATCAAAGATTATTACGTTCGTTCATCCAGTGGCGCCATGGTACCTATCGGTGTGTTAGCCGAATATGATTACTCTGTGGGTCCGGCGGCCGTGACGCACTATAACCTGTTCACCAGCGCGTCAATTAATGCATCCCCGGCTCAAGGCTATGCGTCGGGGGATGTGATCCGCGCGATTGAACGGGTTGCCAAGCCTATGCTGCCAAATGAGTTCAGGTATGAGTGGACCGGGATCACTTATCAAGAGGTGCAATCGGCAAACCAGACCGGAATAGCTGTCACGCTGGCCATGGTGTTTGTGTTCCTGTTCTTGTGCGCCTTATATGAGAGTTGGACGCTCCCCATCGCCGTATTACTTATCGCGCCTATCGCCATGTTAGGGGCGGCGTTAGGCACATTAGTCAGTGGCATGGAGAGCAACCTGTTTTTTCAGGTCGCCTTTATCTCGCTTATCGGTATGGCGGCAAAGAATTCGATTTTGATTGTCGAGTTTGCCAATCAGCTGCATAAACAGGGCAAGAGTCGTTTGGAGGCTGCTTTGGAAGCCGCCAATATGCGTTTCCGTCCAATCTTGATGACCTCGATGGCCTTCATCTTAGGTGTCCTGCCCTTGGTGTTATCGGTGGGGCCTGGCGCCGTGAGTCGACAATCGATCTCGATTCCGATCTTATGTGGCATGATCTTCGCCACCACGATAGGCATAGTCATGGTGCCGCTCTTTTTTGTCACCACTGCGGGATGGTTCAAGTCCAAAACCGAGTCTCTTTCAACCGAGAAAACCAGCACCAACATTGATAATGAAAGTGCGGCGATTACCTCAAAGGGTGAACAGGGAGGGGCAGCTTAATGCAAAATTCAATCCTTAAACGTCATAACCGTTTCGCATTCATCGCCCTCGTTGGCTGCACATCGATGTTAGCGGGCTGCGCCATGGGGCCTGATTATCAGCAGCCAGAGCTGGCCATTCCAGATCAGTATCATAATGAACTGCTTCAAGTCGAAGGGAATAACATAGGTAAAACCCAGTGGCGGGATTTTTATCTGGACCCACAACTACAACCCCTGATCAGCCATGCTTTGGCGCAGAACTTGGATTTGGAAACTGTACGCTCTCGACTTATTGCTGCAAGGCAGCGTATTACCGTCACTGGTGCGGCTCTCTATCCTAAAGTTGGGATCGACACCTATGGCGAGCGCTCACTCGATAGCGGATTGACCAATACCGATCCTTCCAGTGAAAATGAGTTTAATTTGTCAGGCGTTGTATCTTGGGAACTGGATATCTGGGGGGCAAACCGTCGCCGCAGTGAAGCTGAATATGCCAACTTTCTGTCAGCTCAGGAGACATTGAACTTAGCGACAATTAGCTTGATAAGCGACGTCGCCAGCCGTTATTACGAATGGCTGGACATCGAGCAAAGGTATCAGATTTCAGTCAATACCGTGGCTCTGCGAAAAAAAGAGTTGGATTTGGCTCGTCTTCGCAAAGAAAACGGGGTGATCTCCGGGTTAGAGGTCAGGCAAGCAGAAGTAGAATACCAGAGTGCTAAAGTTACCTTACCCGATCTTGATTTCGAAAGAGGGGAGAAGGCGAATCAATTGAGGATCTTACTCGGAGAGTTCGATTACCCACTGAAGCCACAGACCGAAGAGGAGCTTTTAGCGGAAGGGGAACTCTTCCCCACGCAATTTAATGTCGGTGTCCCCTCTGAGATGTTGTCTCAGCGCCCAGACGTTAAGGCGGCTGAACAGGCCTTGGTCGCGATGAATGCCAAGGTGGGGGTAGCTAAGACGGCCTTTTTCCCGAAGTTTACCATCAGTGGCAGTTTTGGGCGTGAATCCGATGAACTGAGTAACTTGCTCGATAGTGAGGGCATGACCTGGTCGCTACTGGGAGGCATTACGGCGCCAATCTTCAATGCCGGTAGTATCTCTGCTCAATATGAGATTGCTAAAGAGGAGTCTAAACAGGCCTTACTAGCCTATAGAAATACGGTGCTCACCGCTTACTTTGAAGTCAACGATGCCATGAATAGCTTCAGACGTTCAGAGCTTGCTATTCATGCCCAACAGGAGCTGGTGGCTGCATCGAGTGAGTATACCCGTTTAGCGGGGTTGAGATACCGCAATGGGGTCGCCAGCTCGCTGGATCTGATGGATGCTCAACGTAACTTATTTAGCGCCCAGCTCGCCTTGAGTCAGATAAAACGGGACAGACTCTTGTCCATGATAACGCTTTACCGCGCTCTGGGTGGTGGGGTTATCGTACCACCTGTCATGGCTGTCGATACCGAGGGAGCATAGACGCTACCGATATTTAGCTATGTGGGTACGCTCTCAGGACTCTTTGAAGAGGAGGGGGTGTACCTTTTGTTGTAACAATGGGTTTTATAAGCCCTGGCTCTGGGATGCTGGGTTATAAGTTTTGCCAAATAGGCCAGACTTCCCTATATTGAATATAAGGCCAGTAACTCTTTGGCTCGTGTCTAAGCTTTAAACCTTCAATGTATCTGTTGTGCTTTATCGCTTCGTAATACCAACATGAGGAGTGATAGATGAAACACCCCATCCAAAAATTTCTCCTATTGTCCGTATACTCAGTAGTGACAATTTTAGCTGTGAACATGCTTGTTGATATCAATAATTCTGCTTATCTGTTCACTATTAACCAGGACGCTCACCATAAGAGTGCACAACAACTCAGCTTTAACCGTTATCAAGTCGGTTATGTGTGTAAAGAGAGAGGCTGGGAATTTTGTGAGAGCTGGTCTAGATACGCACGCACGCGTCTGGCCTAGATATAGATATGTATCTCTATCTAGCTATTGTCTCTTCAAAAGTCTTCGCGGCTAAAGCCGCTCCTACAA
>SDWK01000475.1 GCA_004195335.1 Shewanella sp. | reverse complement strand
AACAAAGGAACGCGGGAAGAAAACCCGAGTATCTAACATAGAAAAAGTAAAAACTAAGAATTCTAATTTACCGAATTCAACTTACAAATCAACCAGTAGTCCTATGGACACTGAGTATTCTAATTTAGACACTAGTGCAAACATTCCTTTGATTAACGAACTGACTGACTTCTTAGCAACAGAAGCAGCAGAACTAGCCGCAAACGAGGACGTGAATGACGAGTCATTGACTCCGACAAACCTCGATGCGTTAGATTACAAACCCGTCAGTATTGTTCATCTTCGTAATACACGAAACAACAAAATTCAACAGAAACCTCTAATGGTTCTGTTTGACACAGGAGCTCAAAAGAGTACTGTGAAGGCAAAACACAGTCACTTAGGGAAGGTAAGCAAAACAGCGCGACCGACCACTTTCAGCACTCCTCATTCGAAGTTCCAAACGAACCTTATGAACGAGTTGCAATTCAACATGCCAGAATTCTCAGAGAGTAAACAAGTACAGTGGAAATTCCATGTACTTCCTGAGACAACATCACTACCTTATGACATGATCATAGGTAGAGACCTTATGCGAAAGCTTAAGATGGATGTACTATATTCAAGTGAAGCCATAGTGTGGGACGGTCTAAGACTGCCCATGCAAGAAGTTAAAAATAACTTTATGGACTTCAACGCGATCATCGAGGACACAACCGAGTCCGACTCAGTCAAAGAGCAGATGAAACGCATGAATCGCATTCTCGACGCCAACTACGAGAAACCAGACTTGAAAGCAGAAGTAGCTAAAATGACGCACTTAACTGATTTTCAACGAACTCTATTAATGGCACTGATCGGAAAGCACGAAGCACTTTTCGACGGAACATTAGGCGAATGGAAAGGCGATCCGGTTGACATAAAGCTCAAACCAGACGCCACACCATATCACACAAAAGCCTATCCAATCGCTCACATTCATGAAGCGACATTCAAGAAAGATCTTGACAGACTGGAGTCTATTGGTGTTCTTAAAAAGATCAACCGCAGCGAATGGGCAGCTCCAGCCTTTATCATACCTAAGAAGGATGGTAGAGTCAGATTTGTTTCAGACTTTAGACGGCTGAACAAACAGATTAAGCGCACGCCATATCCACTACCACATATTAAGGACATGCTATTAAAAGTAAGTCACTTTACTTATGCGACAGCTTTAGATCTCGTAATGGGATACTACAACATCACGCTGTCAGCGGATGCAAGTAAACTTTGCACCATCGTAACACCATTCGGCAAGTACGAATACCTTCGACTGCCAATGGGAGTAAGCGTGGCGCCAGACATCTTCCAAGAGAAGATTTGCGACTTATTCCATGATTTGGAAAATGTTAGGGCGTTTATTGACGACCTACTCGTTGTGTCACATGGCACATACGAGGAACACATCGCTGAACTCGATGTAGTTCTAACCCGCCTCAGTGATGCGGGCCTGAAATGCAAAATTGACAAATGTTTCTTTGCAGAGCCGGAGATAGAATATCTCGGCTACATAATTACAAAGGATGGGATCAAACCCAATCCTAAGAAAGTTCAAGGTATACTTGATATGAGACGACCTACCAATAAAACGGAGGTGCGTCATTTCGTAGGAATGGTTCAGTACTACCGTGATCTCTGGCCAAGACGCAGTGAGATACTTTTACCAATTACGAACTTGACTAAAGGTCAAAAGAAGAAGGGTCCAGTTGACTGGACACCTGAGTGTGAGAACGCATTTGAAACAATCAAACGACTCATAGCTCGAGATACACTTCTCGCCTACCCTGACTTTAATAAAAAGTTCACGATCCATACGGACGCTAGCGACTTTCAGTTAGGGGCAGTCATATCGCAAGAGGGCAAACCCCTCGCTTTCTATTCGCGAAAGCTCACGTCAGCCCAGCGAAACTACACTACATCTGAAAAAGAGCTATTGAGTATTGTAGAAACTTTAAAAGAGTTCCGTAGCATCCTATTGGGATACGAAGTAGAGGTATTTACGGACCATAAAAATCTTACTTACGAGAAAGAACAGAGTGACTCGCAGCGCTTACAACGCTGGCGAAGTCTAATGCAAGAATATGATCTCACACTCAAATATATTGAGGGAGAATCTAATATCGTGGCTGACGCAATAAGTCGCTTACCCAAAGAGGAGCACTCGCAGCCAATCTCCAAGGAGATACGCGATCTAGAACTTTGCACGCTTCTAGGAATCAACGAACTGTACGTAACCGACGCGGCAGAAGATTGTTTCGCAACTAACGTTGACGACATTGAATTCCCGCTTGCACCACAGCTCGTGGAGGTGGAACAGAAGCTAGAACTGAACAAAGACGATGATACGGCACTAAAACTTAAAGCCGATCTGTCAAAACCGGATTCCCAATGGGACTACCGAGTTGTGGAAGGTGTAAGCCTAATCCACTTTGCCAAAAAGATCTATGTACCCAAGGCTTTACGGCAACGTGTTCTGAACTGGTATCACCATTACCTATGTCATCCGGGAGGAGACAGATTAGCCAATACATTATCAACGATATGTATATGGACAGGAATGGTCACACAGGCACGTAAACTAGGCAGACAATGTAAACGCTGCCAGAAGTTCAAAAAGAGAACTAAAAAGTACGGACATCTTGAGCCCAAGCAGGCAGAAACCTTAGTACCATGGCACACAGTATGTGTAGACCTAATTGGCACGTATTCCCTTACGGCCAAAGTCAGACAACCTGACGGCACTATCAAGAATTGCGAACTCAAACTACTATGCATGACATTCATAGATCCCGCAACAGGATGGTTTGAAATCGCAGAGGTTCCTCTATACGATCAATCCTCAGCTAGAATTTCTAAGCTATTTGACGAGGTCTGGTTATCTAGATACCCCCGACCCACAAAGGTACTCTATGACAATGGCTCGGAATTCAAAAAGAACTTCCAACCAATGTTAAAAGACTTTGCTATTCAGGCAACATGTACCTCAATCAAAAACCCACAGTCAAATGCTATCCTTGAACGAATCCATCAGGTCGTTGGAAGCATGCTTAAAACGCAAGATCTCAAAGAACAGATCTTTGACGCATGGAAACCATGGAGCGAAATTCTCGCTTCAGTAGCATATGCAATAAGGTGTAGCTATCATAGCACCCTTCAAGCGACCCCTGGTCAGCTCGTCTTCGGAAGAGACATGCTATTAAACATAGGCTTCGAACCCAACTACGAACAAGTATGGGAACGAAAGCAACGACGTATCAATTACGATAACGTCCGCGAAAATGCTAAGCGAGTTAACCACACCTACTCAGTAGGTGACTACGCGTATGTCTTACGAGACGGCAATTACCGCAAGCTTGAAGGTGATAAACTAGGACCGTATCGCGTTACGGAGGTGTTTACAAATAACACCGTTCGAATCCAAAAAGGAATCATGAACGAACGCATTAACATACGTCGCCTATCTCCACACTTCGGGCAACCCCCAAACTGAGCACTTTACCAAAAGCTCCTTTTTTCGTTTTTCTTTTCTTTTTATTTTTTGGAGATTGTGAGTACAATCGATCGGTGCGATCTGGGAGGTGAATGCCAACACCATATGGCTATATTAACTTAGTGACTTCTTAAAGGCCTTTACCGTTGGGATATTCCTATCCCTCCGATCGGCGAAGCACCAACAACAACTAAACTAAACATCATAATTACCCCCTTACGACTTAGATACCGTATCGTTGGCACTGTTATAACAACCTTGTAAAGTCCAAAGGATTTACTACCTAACCTACCCCAAGACATCTACAGATATGTCCCAGATCCACAAGATCAAGAAGAGCCTGAGGCAAGGCGAGAAGGCACTCCGTGACGGCGTACCGATTCGATTCAATGAATGGAATTCGGTGACGGCCGGGAGCCTCTCCAACCTGCCGAAGACGGCAACGGTGAAGTTTACTGTGCTCACCAACAACCACGGTGTTGGAGCCAGTAACCGCCAGAAGGAGACCTCATACGGATCACAAATGGGCCTTAGGCTCGACCGTATTGAGGACAATCCAAAGTCCGTCATCGAGACCTGGCAGAGTATCAGAAATGAACTCATGCCGAGAATGGCCGATGTGGACGCAGTATCCGCAGTGGAGCTCTTTGGAGCCCACTTGACTGGAGCAGCTACCCGTGAGTACTCGCAGATCTTATTTGACTGCGCAGAGAAACTCTATGTGGACATGAACGCGGCGTTCAATGAACGTTATGCGAAATGGACCATCGCGGATAAAGCTAACTCCATGCTCAAAGGAGATGCTTATGATGCACTAAGTGCATCACAACAAACACGCGCCGTGGCAACCGCAAGATGGTCAGCCAAGAACGACGCCAGGACGGAAGGTAGAAAGGGCAAACCGGTTGCAGGATACTCTTGGAGTTTCCCACCGGAACCGTTCACACCGCCGCCTGAGAAACCAAGCAAAGACCAGTTCTTCAACTGGGGTGTCACTGGCACAGAGCCTTTGAACCAATGCGCCTGGCTCCGCAGTCACAGACATGGCTGGGAGTACATGCCGCATTTCTTCCAACTTGTTTTCAAGGAAGTGCAAGTTCTCGCATTCAAATCCTACGGGAAGAATTGCGGGCGTCAACAAATCGACTACTTGAGCGAGGATCTAGCCTTAGATACCTCTCATTCACTCAATAACTTCTTTCGCTTGTTACAAGCCCATTCGGAAGCCCAGCCTTACTATCCAGTAGAAGTGCCGGCAGAAATGCCTTCTGGAGCAACCGAAGAGGGAACTGTCTTTTCGTCCGTACGCAAAATCCAAATCGTTTGGAATGCGTGCTTTGAACAATTCAAAGCCGAGTTGCATAATATCAACTGCACTCGACGCGACGATTTCGGCAATGACTACAAACTATGTCAAGAGAAGTTTCTCCTTGCAGAGCAACACAAGAAGGACGGACTGGTCCGCCCTGTTGCACAAGGAAAACCCAAGAATGATGCCAGCAAAGGTGGCAATCATCAGAAGAAGCCCAGACACGAGTCCGGCTCTTACAACCCGAGTAAAAGATACAATGGCAACTGTGGCTACTGCCAGAAGCGCGGGCACCACGAAAGTGTTTGCACGAATAACCCTGCAAACAGGAAGACAGCAGCACACGGAAGCAAAAGGCCATAC
>SDWK01000149.1 GCA_004195335.1 Shewanella sp. | reverse complement strand
CTTATAGCCTAATCGTTCTCGCTGTTCTGCCAACTGCACGCTTCATAGCGAATCGCTTGTGGGTATTGAGTAGTGGGTAGCCCAGTGGGCCCAAGATAAGTCCTATCAAAGTCCAACGTTTCACTCCCAGACCAGCCCGAAAAGCTAAGTTTCCCATCACAATACCTGAGATAGCCAATACAATTGCAACGACGAATACAGCCACATTGACACTGAAAAATATCACTTATCTACAACCTCTTCTAAAACTAGTCTGCTCAAGCACTATTCTGGCTACACAGAACCGGAAAATACAAAAAATAAGTCGCACACATGACTAATAAATCGTAGGGAAACTGAGAGCCATTATCTAATAAGGACAAGTCATATGGATGGTATGCGAGCGGTATTGTACAGAAATAGCAAATTATCACGAACAAAAAACAGGCAACACATTTCCTTGCAGCCAAAAAAATGCGGCATTATGTTGCCGCATTGTTAAAGCCAACTATTTGTTCGAGCCTATTCTTTATTCAAAAAAGGACTGTCCATTTTCAACCATCTCTTTTAAACGATCGCAAGGTGTAAACCTATCTCCATATTTGGCCTGATAGGTTTCTAATTCGGCCACCAGCTCAGCGGCTCCCATAGAATCGATATAATGGAACGGGCCTCCAAGAAACGGCGGGAAACCAATTCCGAAGATAGCACCAATATCACCATCACGTGGAGAGGCGATAATGCCCTCTTCCAGACAACGAACAGCTTCATTGAGCATCTGCACGACACAACGCTTAGCGACATCTTGTGAGTCGTTATTACTATCCTTTGATGAAGGCGTTAAGCCAAGCACAGCATAAACAGACTCATCGACCAGTTTGGCTTTCTTCTTAAATATCTGCTTAGTCTTGCTGCCATAAAGATAAAAACCTTTACCATTCTTACGGCCTTTTCGATCGTCTGCCAGCAGCTTATCGAAGGCTGCCGGTGCTTTAAAACGCTCGCCAAGCTCTGACTCTAAGATTGGAGAAATTTTAGCCCCGACATCGATTCCAACTTCATCGAGAAGCGTCATTGGTCCGACAGGGAAACCAAATTTAACCAGTGCCTTATCTAAGTGTTCAACACTCTGCCCTTCCAGCAGCAGTTGTGCCGCTTCATTCATATACAGGGCCAAGATACGGTTGACATAGAAACCAGCACCATCTTGTACAACTATGGGCGTCTTTCCCTGCTTGCGAGCAAAGGCGACGGTTGTCGCTATCGTTTCCGCAGAGGTCTTCTCATGGGCGATAACCTCGACCAAAGGCATCTTCTCGACCGGAGAAAAATAATGTAAACCGATAACATTCTCAGGACGACTGGCAGCCTCGGCTATCTGCGAAATAGGCAGTGATGAGGTGTTAGAGGCAAAAATAGTATTCTCGCCACATTCGCGTTCAACGTCCTTGACCATTTGATGCTTTAACTTTAAATCTTCAAATACGGCTTCAACGACAATATCGGCATCTTTAATGCCTTTATATTCGGTCGTCGTTGTCATCAGAGACATTAAATTATCTCTCACGGCAGGTGCCATATGACGACGCTTAACCCCTTTGTCCAATAGCTTATAAGCATAAGAGAGCGCGTTACTCAGCCCCTGTTCGCTGATATCTTTAACTCGAGCTGGGATTTTTGCTTTGGTCGTCGTCACAGAGGCAATACCACCGCCCATCAAACCACCACCAAGTATCATGGCCTTATGAACTTCGCGTGGCTCAACATCCCCAGCGCCGGTCTCTTTCTTCATCTCCGTGGTGCCGAAGAAGATGCTTCGCAAGGCTTCAGACTCTTTAGAGACAACCAGATCGGCAAAGTGGTTAGCCTCGACCTCCAAGCCTTTAGTCATCCCTTTGGCCATGCCTTGACGTACGCAATCGATAATTTTTGCCGGAGCCGGGTAGTTACCGTGTGTTTTCTTCTCTACCTGCTTACTGGCTTGGTCGAAGATGATGTTGCGGCCTGGCGGCGTCCCCTCAAGCAGACGAGTCACTAATGACTTTTTCACTTTTTTTGGAGCACGCTTACCTTTCAGTGCCATCTCTACCGCAGTCTCAAGCAAAATTGACTCGGGAACCACATCATCCACTAAGCCCATCTTAAGTGCTTGCTTAGGGCGAAGTTGTTTACCCGTCAGCATCATATCCAGAGCGGTAGTAATACCGACCAATCGAGGCAACCTCTGCGTACCACCACCACCGGGCAGTAAACCGAGTTGCACCTCAGGCACGCCCATCATGGTCTTACTATTTAAGCTACATACTCGTTGATGACAGGCTAATGCCAGCTCGAGTCCACCACCCAGACACGCACCATTGATGGCAGCAATGACCGGAATTTTCAAAGATTCCAGTTCATTAAATACAAGATGTCCCTGCTGAGATAACTGCTTAGCATCGGCGGCCGTTTTACAGGCATCCAGCATTGAAATATCGGCTCCGGCAACGAATGAGTCTTTCTTACCCGAAATCAGTACCAGTCCTTTAATACTGTTATCGGCTTTTATATCCGCTAATACTTGATTAATTTCAGGGCCAAACTCGGCGCGCAAGGTGTTCATTGTCTCGCCGGGCACATCCATGGTCAGTATGGCGATACCATCTTCACGTTTAGTTAAATAAAATGTCTTATCCATTACCATCTACTCCACTTCAACTATCATTGCCGCACCTAAACCACCCGCTGCACACGCGGTCGCTAATCCTGTACCACCGCCGCGACGTTTAAGCTCATTACACACTTGAGTAATTAATCGAGTACCCGTTGCCGCAAAAGGGTGACCATAAGCGAGTGAGCCACCGAGCACGTTAAACTTGCTCATATCAATCTCACCAATCGCACGGTTGCGTCCCAACTTTTCGGCAGCAAATTTCTTCGATCCAAACATCTGCATGTTAGCCAATGTTTGCGCCGCAAACGCTTCATGCATCTCAATAAGCGTTAGATCTTCAAGCTCCATCCCAGCACGCTTAAGCGCCAGTGGCGTGGCATATGATGGCCCCATCAACATATCTTCCCAAACATCGATGGCACTAAATGCATAGCTCTTTATGTAGCCAATAGGGGTATAACCCAGTGCCTTAGCACGGCTTTCACTCATCAATAGGACTGCCGATGCACCGTCAGTAAGCGGCGTACTTGTCGCCGCCGTCACAGTACCGTGCTTCCGATCGAACGCGGGTCTAAGTTTGGCGTACGACTCTATAGATGAATTTTCTCTGATATTGTTGTCACGATCGATAAAGGTTTTATAAGGTGGAACATGAGCCGTCATCACCTCTTGCGTCAGATGCCCGGCATTCCAGGTCTCTGTAGCGAGAGTGTGTGAGCGGTGAGCGAGTGCATCTTGATCGGCGCGGCTTATGTTGTAGGTTTTAGCCATCTGCTCGGCAGTTTGTCCCATAGAGAGACCAGTGGAAAATTCGGCAACGGCAGGAGGCACAGGTAACAGATCTTTTAAGCCGAGCTGGCGGAAAATCGCCAATTTTTGACCAAATGAACGTGCTTTATTGAGGTCAACCAAGGCATGAGCAAGTTTTCTTGAAACGCCAATAGGGACAACTGAAGATGAATCGGCACCACCGGCAATACCAATTTCGATATTCCCCGTCATGATGGATTCTGCAACATTCACCGTTGATTGAAAACTGGTCGCACAGGCGCGGGTTACACTGTAAGCGTCAGTCGCAACATTCATTCCGGTGCCTAATACTATCTCACGAGCAATATTGGGAGCGGCAGGCATCAGCACGACTTGACCATAGACCAACTGTTCAATCTGTTTAGGATCCAATTCAGAGCGAGAGAGCATTTCATTAACGACCATCTTGCCCATATCTAACGCCGATACACCATGAAATGCCGTGGCTTGCTTTGCAAAGGGGGTTCTTAATCCCATTACAATGGCAATACGATCGCCTTTAGCATTCGTTACCTGTTGTCTATCACTCATTTGTCACCCTCTTATTATACGCTCCGCTCACTTTAGCAAGAGACGATATTATGTCCTTAACGCTATAACGCGACTCAGCTTTAACTTGAAAGAGAAAAACCAATTAGCCACGGAAATAGCTTATTATATAGCTACCTGCCATTAATCAGTCCGACTGTACCGCATATAACAGGTCTGACCATTAAAGTGTGATCTGATTCTAACTTCTTACAGACAAGTTTTAAACACTTGTTTGGTTTATAGTCAAAATAAATCAAAAAAATGTTTGTGAACAATGTTTAATAATTAATATTTTGATTTTTATTATCTTATTTATGCATATTAAAGGACGCTGGTAAGCTAAGGGATTCGATAGCCACCCGAGCAGAAAATGATGAATGGAAGAAATTATCACCACAGATGAGCATTGGTACTAGCCAAACCCTATTGGAATTTTTTACCATATCTATGGTCTATACAAAACCAATCTAAATTAACTAATCTAAATTAACCGAGTAGCATCATGCCTTTGAGTCGATTTCACGCATTACGCGAATACCTGAACAAGGTCATTTTAGGGCAACCTGTCCTGACCGAAAACCTGCTAATAGCCTTGATAGCAGACGGACATTTACTCGTAGAGGGACCGCCAGGACTCGCTAAGACACGTGCAGTCAAAGCCTTGTGTGATGGTGTCGAGGGGGATTTTCATCGCATTCAATTTACCCCTGACCTATTGCCAGCCGATCTCACTGGTACCGATATCTATCGCGCTCAAACAGGAACATTTGAATTTGAATCAGGCCCGATTTTTCATAATCTTATTCTAGCGGACGAGATCAACCGAGCGCCTGCAAAAGTGCAATCGGCGCTGCTCGAAGCCATGGGAGAAGGTCAGGTTACCGTTGGCAAGAACAGTTATCCATTACCTGAACTGTTTCTCGTTATGGCCACTCAGAACCCACTAGAGAATGAGGGAACTTACCCTCTACCGGAAGCACAGCTCGATCGATTCTTGATGCATTTAAACCTGGATTACCCCAGTGCTGAAACTGAGTTCGAGATCATGCGAATGTCACGCAAAGAGGCATTGAAACAAGCAGCCCCTTCTGTCGAACCCATAATTCAAAAAGATATATTTGAGGCGCGTGCAGAGTCGCTTGAGATCTACCTTGCCGAGCCTCTTGAACACTATATTGTCGATATCGTTATGGCCACTCGTCAACCCGAGCGATACAGCGATGATTTGGCCAAATGGCTCGAGTATGGCGTAAGCCCAAGAGCAACATTGGCGCTGGAGCGTTGTGCCCGAGCACGTGCTTGGCTTAATGAACGAGACTTTGTCTCACCCGAAGACATTCAGGCGGTTGCGCCTAACGTATTAAGGCACAGACTACTGCTGAGCTATCAAGCTCAAGCCGAAGGCGTGAGTCGCGACCAAGTGATTAACCATATCCTTTCTCAAGTAGCGGTACCTTAAATGGCAGAGATAGCCTTGCCTCTTTTTGCCGATGGGGTAAACCTCACTCAAAAAGAGCTTTTAGCCTGCCAAAATCTGGCCAGAGCACTTCCCGAGAAGTGTTCCAAGGCGCGTGCGAGTCTCTCCGGTCACAGAGCCAGCTTAATTAAAGGTCGCGGTATGGAGTTTGCTGAGGTGCGTCACTACCAGCCGGGTGATGATGTCCGAACTATCGACTGGCGGGTGACCGCCAGGACAGGTAAGGTGCACACTAAATTATTTGTTGAAGAGAGAGAGCGGCCGATTTTAATCCTGCTCGATCTCAGTCACAGCCTCTATTTTGGCTCAAGCTTACTGCTTCAGTCCGTTCAAGCGGCGCATTTAGCCACCACTTTAGGTTGGAGTGCCATATTTCACGGCGACAAATTGGGGGCATTAATTGCGACAGAGCAAGAACACCTTGAGCTGAAGCCCAGAAGCCGTCAGCAAGGGATCTTGCAACTGATCTCAGGTATAGAATCTCTCCATAAAAAACAACTCAGCCAAATAGCTGAGCATCAGAATCAACCTGAGCATCTTTTTAAGGCATGTCAGCGATTAAGGCGAATAGCTAAACCTGGCTCGCTAATCTGGATAATCAGTGATGGCAGCAATTTTAATGATGCTTGCCTCGCGCCGTTATCGGATCTTAAACGTCATTGCGATATGGGTGCATTCTTAATTACAGACCCTCTGAGACAAGGAACCCTTGCGTTGCCAAAGCAATTTCAGTTACCGGTGAAAGAGGGAAATAAAGAGTTAACACTCAACCGAGCTGGTTACGATGCCTGGTTAAAGAAGCAGCTCGACTCTCAAACACAATTTACCCAGATGATGCAAAAACTGAATGTTCAGACCCGATTCTTAGATGCCGGAGATACACTTCACAATCAAATTGGGGCGTTAAGGTAATGGAAGCAGCAACAAATCCCGCTTTAGCTTCTTTGAAAGATATTCAGCCACCTGATGTCGTTGCCTCATGGCCTATCGCTTATGGATATTGGCTCACACTGACCTTGTTAATCATGACCATTATTGCCATTTTCTATCGAGTAAAACGTCAACGGCGATATTCAGCACCAAAGCGTATCGTCATTGCGGCGCTCAAGGATCTGGACCCAAACCATGAAGCATTCTCTTCACAAGTAAATACCTTAATTAAACGGGCCGCGATGAGCTACCTGCCCCGTGAACAAGTGGCAGGACTCGAAGGCCAGGACTGGTATCGTTGGATGGACTCTCAAGTTAAACGGCCCAATTCACAACTGCAGCAGTTACTCGATAAACGTTATCAAAGAGAAGGCTTGGCAAGTGGTGATGCATTAACTTTAAAAAGCCTAGCTCATCAATGGCTTAAAGAGGCATTGCCCATCAAATCCAATCAAGTAAAGAGTCCCCAGTCGAGTACGGAGGTGAGCAAATGCTAACGCTTGCATGGGCATGGCTTCTGCTTCTTTTGCCGTTGCCGCTTATTTTCCGTAAAAAACAGCAAGACGTAGAGATTAGCGGGCATTTGCATCTGCCGGGTATTGCTCAAAATGGCACCCAGCAGATAGAGCAACAAGCCACATCGCGTAAACTGCATTGGCTTATTTGGGCATTGATCGTCATCGCCGTTGCTCGCCCATTATGGATGGGGGAATCGATTGAACTGCCGAGTAAAGGGCGTGACTTGATGATGGCGGTCGATCTCTCCGGCAGTATGCAGATTGAAGATATGGTGCTCGATGGAAAAGCAGTCGATCGTTTCACTATGATCCAAGCGGTTGTAAGCGATTTTATTGAACGACGCAAGGGAGACAAGTTAGGTTTAATTCTATTCGCCGATCACGCCTATCTGCAAGCACCGCTCACTCAAGACCGACGCTCTGTGGCCCAATTTTTAAAAGAGGCGCAAATAGGACTGGTCGGTAAACAGACCGCCATAGGTGAAGCCATCGCCTTAGGCGTAAAACGATTCGATATGGTCGATGAAAGTAACCGCATATTAGTATTACTTACCGACGGTTCAAACAACTCTGGATCCATATCGCCGGAACAAGCCGCGGCCATAGCCGCCAAGAGAGGGGTCAAAATTTACGCCATAGGTATCGGCGCAGACGTGATGGAGAGACGTACCTTATTTGGAAAGGAGCGAGTCAATCCCTCGATGGATCTCGATGAATCCCAGCTCACAGCACTGGCACAAACGACCGGGGGCCTATATTTTCGAGCCAGAAATGTGCAAGAGTTAGAGTCGATATACCAAGCGATAGATAAGCTTGAACCTGTCAGTCGGGATCAGCTCACTTACCGACCTCAATCGGAGCTTTTTTACCTGCCACTTGCGGCGGCGCTGCTTATCAGCATCTTGTTGGCCTTATCGCAACTTTCACTCTTAAAACGACTCAGCATCAGATGGGGTAAACGCTAAACATGTTACATTTCTTACGCCCGGAATGGTTCATTGCCCTGCTTCCACTGGTACTCATCATGTGGTTTTTATGGCGAACCGAACAATCAAGCTCGACTTGGAATCGATACATCTCACCGCATTTAGCGGCATTACTGGTCACAAAAACGACAGAGGTTAAGCGCCCCTCACTCTGGTATCTGGCAGTAAGCTGGTTGATTGCCGTAGTGGCACTTTCAGGACCCGCCTTTACCCAACAATCACTCCCGGTATTCGAAGCGGCTCAGGGGCGAGTGATCGTCATGGATATGTCTCTGTCTATGTACGCGACGGATCAAGCACCTAACAGACTTTCTCAAGCCAGGTTTAAGGCGACAGATTTGATTGGCGAACTGACCGAGGGTGAGACCGGACTCGTGGCTTATGCCGGTGATGCCTACACCATTAGTCCGCTAACCCGTGACCGATCAACCCTGCTCAATCTCTTACCCACCCTCTCACCGGATATTATGCCCGTAAGAGGCTCTAATCTTGTCAGCGCGCTGGAGCAGAGCAAGAACCTGCTGGCTCAAGGTGGCCACATTCGCGGTGATATCTTACTGTTAGCTGACGGGGTCTCTTCAAAGCAGCTCAATGAAGCCAAGAAGACACTCAAGGGCACGCAATATCGACTCGGTATCCTCGCATTAGGAAGCGAACAAGGCGCCCCTATCCGCTTACCCGATGGACAACTGCTACGGGATAATGCCAATCAAGTGGTTGTGGCAAAAACCAACTACTCACAACTTAATGAGCTAGCTCAAGATTCCGGTGGCATACTGATCCCCTATCGCACCGATGGCCAAGATCTACAACAACTTCTTGCCTGGCTTTCCACCACTGGCGAGACGAAAGCAACTGAGCTCGATGGTGAGATCTGGCAAGATGCCGGGCCATTCATTGCTTTACTCCTGCTTATTCCTGTCCTGTTAAGCTTCAGACACGGGTTAGTTTGCGTCGCTCTTATCTGCATTATCTATCAACCAGCGCCCGTGTATGCCTCTGGTTGGGATGATGTGTGGCAAACCAAAAACCAACAAGGCATGGAAGCATACCAGTCTCAGGATTACCAACATGCTTCAGAGAAGTTCACCGACCCTCAGTGGCAAGCAAGCGCACGCTACAAAGCTGGCGATTATGATGAAGCCTTGTCCCTATTTGAACAAGATGACAGCGCAACGGGTCTTTATAATCAAGGGAATACCTTGATGCAACAGGGTAAATATGACGAGGCCATCAAGCGATATGAAAATGCCGTCAAAAATAATCCCGAGCTTAAAGATGCACAAGAGAACCTAGAGTTAGCCAAAAAGTTAGATGAACAGAAGAAAGACTCATCCGAACAAGACAATAAATCAGCTCAAGGAGATCCGTCTGACAAAGATGAGGAGTCAGACAAGGACTCAAACAAGAGCAATAAATCGGAGCAGGATAAAGGTGATGGCTCTGATCAGGAGAAAAAATCAGGGCAAGATGAAAACTCAGAGCAAGGTGACGATGCTCAACAAGATAATAGCGCTAATCAAGACAAGAACTCCGCTCCAGAGCAAAATCAACAAGCTTCAGACGCTGCTTCGCAGGAAAACAGTAACGAGTCTGAAATGCAGGCCGATCCTGACAAAAATGAACCAGAAAAGCCCCAAGATGAAGCAGCTCAGCAATCATCTGACTCTGTAGATCAAAATGGTGAAACTACCGAAGAGCAGCAAACTAAGGCTGCGCAAGCTGAGATGGGCGAAGAAAGCCCAGAATCAGCGGCTGATGGCGCAACGGCAGCTCAGCAGGTGCAAACTCAGGATGAGCTTCCACCTGAGATGGAGCGGGCATTAAGAGCACTAGCCGATGATCCTCAAGTTTTGCTGCGCAATAAAATGCAGCTTGAATACCAGAAACGTCGCAGAAAGGGCATCGCAGCTCAAGAGCAAGAGCAATGGTAGCCTTGTTCAAACCACTGTGTTTGATAACATTGAAATATCAAATCGACTTTAGGCAAAATTTTTCTTCAAAGGATCTCGAATCGTGGTAATACGACAACTCTTTATTGCGGCGCTATTAACGCTGTCGGTCTCATTTCCCAGCTTTGCCATTAGCAAAATTGAAACATCTGTAGATAGAAACCCGGCAGTAGAAGGTGAGTATCTGGTACTTACCATCAATGCCGACGACGATATCAATACAGGACAACTCGATACCTCTGCGCTACTCCGTGATTTCATCGTGGGCAGAACAAGTGTGAGCCGTAGTACTAAAATCATCAATTTTGATACCCAAAAACTCACTCGCTGGCAAGTACTTCTGGCCCCAAAGCGTTCCGGTAACTTGACTATTCCTTCCCTCACTGTCGATGGAGTGAGTTCTGAGCCGATTAATTTAACCGTCGTCCCCGTTGGCAGCCAAACACAGCAGATGCAAAACCTGTTTATTCGAACCAGTTTATCGACCGAGGAAGCGTATGTTGGTCAACTGATCACCTATAAGGTTAAGCTGTTTCTCGCGGTTGATCTGCAACGCGGTGTACTGAGTGCGCCGGCGATAGAGGGTGCGCAGATTAAACAACTTGGCGAAGATATAGATGCCACAGAAATTTTTAATGGACGACGTTACAGAGTCATAGAGAGAACCTATGGCATTATCGCCGACCAACCCGGTGAGTTAACCATTGAAGGGGCTAACTTCTCAGGTGATGTGGTTGTTCAGGCATCGAGGCGTGGAGGTCTGTTTTCTTTCAATGAAAGCAAACCTATGCAAGCCAAAGCCGCTAAATCAGTCATTTTGATCAATCCGATTCCAACCGAGTTCCATGGTGACTGGTTAGTGTCAGATCTGGTTGCTTTAAATGAAGACTGGACACAAGAAGACAGCTACGAGCTCGGCTCCCCAATCACGCGAACCATTACGCTTTTAGCGGTGAACACCGACGAAATGAGTCTGCCAGAACTGGATATTAAGGTACCGAACCTACTTAAAACCTATCCGGAAAAAGCACAGCGAAAATCTTTTGTGCGCGATAAACAGATTATCTCTCAATTAACACAGACCTTAGCCATAGTCCCAACGAAGGCCGGTAGTTACACACTTCCAGAAATTAGCGTCCCCTGGTGGAATCCACACACGAAACAGCAAGAGGTGGCTACACTTCCCGCCAGAAAAATTATTATCACGGGAAGTGATAATATCGACAATGAGCTACCGATAATCTCGACAGAAACGCGTGGTTCGACGACTTCAGGTATCTGGCCCTGGTTAACCATATTTTTTGCGATTCTGTGGTTAGTGACACTATTACTCTGGCGCCGGGCACTGTCTCAACGTAAAGGTGTAGGCCATGAGAGTTTACAAACTTCGACTCCGAAACCTAAGCAAGACTCGAGTGCCTATGAGCGTATGGTAAAGGCCTGTGAGGAGGAGAATGCGGGGAAAGTACTGTCTGCTCTTCAGGCCTATTTCACCGAGCAATGCGCCCATCCTATGACCCTCAATGACATATCAAAGTTATCTCCCGCGCTGCACTCCATGGTTGCAGAGCTGCAAGCAAGCGCTTTTAGTCGGGAAAAAACCAGCATTGATTATCGGATCATCATAGCCACGGTAAACACGACCCCAAAATTGTCGACTAAACAGAAAAAATCGGCTCTGGTGGAGCTTAATCCTCGATAACTTTATTCTTTATCTAAGAATGGCAAGAAGTTAACTTATTATTAACTTCTTGCCATTCATGTCCAGAACGTTAAGCTAGCGAGTATTGTTGGATCACAGATTTAAGAAATGTTTAGTCGCTTGCGAAATAAAAAGTCTAGTTCCACGGTCAATTCAGACATGCTTAGTAAACAAAGACGATACGATAGCCTTGTCAGGGCGCTTCACGCCGACATATTCCGTTACGCCTACTGGCTTTGCGGCGATAAACATGTCGCTGAAGATATCACTCAAGAAACCTTTCTAAGGGCTTGGCGCTCGCTTGAATCTTTAAAAGACGATAAAGCGGCTAAAGCTTGGTTAATTACTATTCTGAGAAGAGAAAATGCGCGGCGATTTGAGCGTAAACAGTTCAACTACTCAGATGTAGAACAGGAGTATCTTGAAGATGTATTCTCAAGCAGTACTGAAGATAAGGCTGAACAACACCTTATTCGTAGACAAATAGCTAAATTAGAACTCGAGTATCGCGAACCTTTACTGCTGCAAGTTATTTGTGGTTTTAGTGGCGAAGAGATTGCGGGGATTTTAGACCTTAATCGAAATACGGTAATGACCAGACTCTTTCGCGCAAGAAATCAACTTAAAGATTTTATCGAACAACCCCAAGCAAGAGGTCAATCCAATGGATGAGCTTAAATTTAGACGACAGGCCTATGGAGAGCCAAACTGTCAAGATGAGGATTTTCTCACAGCGATGTTCGATTCTCCGGAGCGTGAGTCGTTTATCAATGACTTAAAAAAGCTCGATAGTAAACTGGAACGAGCATTAAAAATTGATGTTCCAGACGATCTTGCAGCAAAATTACTTTTGAATCAACAACTACACCAGCATCAGCATCAACGTCGCAAATCTGGTTTTACGCTTGCGCTTGTCGCCTCTGTCGCATTTATTGCAGGGATCAGTTTCACTCTATTAAGAATGGGTCCGGTTGATTTGGGTGAGCATGCCCTTGCCCATGTTTATCATGAAACCATGGCCCTAAAAGTCGATGATAATGTTAGCTTCGATGAAGTAAACTTTCAATTGGCGTCGATGGGGACGTTAGGAAATGCGAAATTCACCAAACAGCCGGGTAAAGTCTATTACAGCACTGATTGCGATTTTCAGGGTGTAAAAAGCTTACATCTGGTGATGCAAGGGGAGCACGGTAAGGTCACCCTGTTTATTGTTCCGCTTGAAGATCGCATGGTTTTAGATGATGCATTTGCAGATAATAAATACATTGGCAAAGGCTTTGCCACAGAAAATGCCTACATGTTACTGGTTGGTGAAGATACCGCAGATCTAAGCTACGTAAAGGAAGAGATTAAGCAAACCTTCATTTAACTGACTAGCCGTCGGCATAAAGATATGATCACTTTCTTGTGTCGATTGGTATTTTACTCTGCGGCGATACGTATCGCTGCAGAGTAAAACATTCGTCACATTTTAGAACAATATTGAGCTTCACATCAAACATCTGCTAGCATAGTCCCTAACAATTTTAGAAAAACCAAGAATGGCACAAGCATGAGCATTGAATTACCAATTTTAATTACCTTCATCGGCTACCTTGCCCTAATGATGGGTATAGGACTCTGGGCCTATAAAGCAACCGACTCAGTAGACGACTACATCCTTGGTGGCAGAGGCATGGGCCCAGCCGTAACAGCTCTCAGTGTCGGCGCATCTGACATGTCTGGCTGGTTACTGCTTGGCTTACCCGGTGCCGTTTATCTTGGAGGGCTTGGTGAGGCTTGGATCGGAATAGGCCTTGTTTTTGGTGCATGGTTAAACTGGCTATTTGTCGCTAAACGCCTGCGAATTTATACTGAATTTACTGATAACGCCCTAACCCTTCCAGACTTTTTCGAAAAGCGCTTCGAAGATAAAAAAGGCCTGTTAAAACTCGTATCGGCGGTAACGATATTAATCTTCTTCACCTTTTATGCCTCATCAGGCATGGTTGGCGGCGCAATCTTGTTCGAAAAAGTTTTCGGCTTAGATTACACTCTGGCCTTAGTGATAGGCTCGACGATCATTGTGGCTTACACCTTTGTCGGTGGTTTCTTTGCCGTCAGTTGGACCGATTTTTTTCAAGGCTGTTTGATGTTAATCGCCCTACTTATCGTGCCTGTGGCTATCTTTAGTCAGCCAGAGACACACAATGGAATCGACACATTAGATCCTGCCATGCTCTCACTATTTAATGAAAAAACGACAGCAATAGGGCTGATATCATTATTGGCTTGGGGGCTTGGTTATTTTGGTCAGCCACATATTCTCTCTCGCTTTATGGCTATCGGCAATGCCGATGACATTCCGGTGTCTCGTCGTATCGCGATGACCTGGATGATAATTGCGTTGATAGGAGCCCTTGCTACGGGACTCGCCGGAACCCTGTATTTTGCCAATGAGCCATTGGCTAACCCTGAAACGGTATTTATTCATTTAGCCCACGCAGCGTTCAATCCTTGGATTGGTGGTCTGCTTATTGCTGCGATTCTTTCAGCCATCATGAGCACCATCGACTCACAACTTCTGGTCTGCTCCAGTGTTATCACCGAAGACTTTTATAAGAAATGGTTACGACCTGAAGCGACAAGTAAAGAATTGATGTTAGTCGGTCGTATGGGAGTATTAGTCATTGCTGTTATCGCAGGGATTGTAGCCCTTAACCCTGAGAGTAGTGTGCTTGGACTTGTCAGCTATGCCTGGGCAGGCTTTGGCGCCGCATTTGGTCCCGTAGTCTTACTCTCCCTCTTCTGGAAGGACTATAGCCGTAATGGCGCCGTGACAACGATAATCGTTGGCGCATTAACTGTGGTCATTTGGAAGCAACTCAGTGGTGGGATTTTCGAACTGTATGAGATCTTACCCGGTTTTGTTTTTGCAACGCTCTCGGGTGTGATTGTTAGTAAGTTATCCGCACCATCTGAAGCGATTAGAGAACAGTTTAGAGTATTTACTTCAAAACTATAAACAGTAAAAATAAGGGATTAAGAGCAATTGAAACATAAATAGCGTACACGTGTACGCTATTTATT
>SDWK01000213.1 GCA_004195335.1 Shewanella sp. | reverse complement strand
AGATGTGTATAAGAGACAGTGTTAATCCTGCGAATTTAATCACTCTGACCTAGACTTAGAATACGTCGACACTCTTCATCATGTTTATGTTCTATCTAATGAACTATCACAATGAGCTATCATGATGAACTATCGAGTATTAAAGTATGATTGATGATTTCAAAGGCGATGAGTCATGGCGCCTATTCAGGATAATCGCAGAGTTCACCGAAGGCATCGATGTACTTTCTGATCTTGGTTTTGCCATCTCAATTTTTGGTTCCGCTAGGGTAACTCCGGACAATCTCTATTATCAGAAGGCGGAACAGCTGGCACGGCGTCTGGCCCAAGAAGGATTTGCAACCATAACCGGTGGCGGCCCGGGAATCATGGAAGCGGGAAATAAAGGGGCCTATGAGTGCAAGGCTAAATCGGTTGGGTTAAACATCGATCTCCCCATGGAGCAGTCACCTAATCCCTTTCAAAACATCTCCTTAAGTTATCGCTATTTTTTTGCCAGAAAAGTCATGTTTGTCAAACATTCTATGGGCTATATCTGTATGCCCGGTGGCTTTGGAACCTTCGATGAGTTCTTTGAAGCACTGACCTTATTGCAGACTAATAAAATCTACCCCATTCCAATCGTGCTGTTTGGCATCGAATTTTGGCAAGGATTATTGGATTGGTTGACGGCTCAGCCACTCAAGCAAGGACTCATCTCAGCGGAAGATCTGAAGCTGCTCACCGTCACAGATGATATTGAAGAGGTGGTATCGATAATGGTACAGCATAGAAAATACAAGATGCTAAAAATAAGACGTTCCAAAACAATCTATTCCCCTGAGAACTAGAGAACCTATCATTGGTGGGATCAGCAATTCAGGCAACGATTTACTGCCTTTTAATTAAGTAAAAAGGCCTATCCGTTGATTGACAGGCCTTTTGCTGCTTCACACATTTATCGCTTTATTTAATTACTTTATCTCTAACTCTTTCGCCAGTTCGCGAGCGACGGCTTCGGGTGAGCTTGAATTGCGCGCAAACAATGAATAAGCCACCGGAATAATCAACAAGGTAAACGCCGTTGCCAGCACGATTCCGGAGAGCACTACGACACCGATGACAAAGCGAGTTTCAGCACCGGCGCCCTCAGCCAATACCAAAGGTACCGCACCCGCTGCTGTAGTGATCCCGGTCATTAAAATAGGACGTAATCTTTGCGCCGATGCCTGAACAATTGCCCTTTCGAACTCGACCCCTTTATCTCTGAGTTGATTAGCAAATTCTACAATCAAAATACCATTTTTTGCGGCCAGACCGACCAACATGATGATTCCAATTTGACTATAAATATTAAGGCTTTGTCCGGTTAACCACAAGCCGACCAAGGCGCCAAGTGTGGCTAAAGGCACTGTCAACATGATAACCATGGGATGAATAAAGCTCTCAAATTGGGCGGCCAGTACCAAAAAGACGATCCCGAGTGCAAGGATAAAGACAAAGTACATCGAACTGCCTGACTCTTGGTAATCGAGTGATTGACCTTTATAGCTAATCACCGCCTCCGCAGGTAGATAAGTTCTTGACAGATCATTGAGGTAATCCAGCGCTTCTCCCAAACTGTAGCCATCGGCTAAGTTTGCTTCCAATGTAATCGCGCGCATACGATTGTATCGGTTTAGCTGACTCGCATCGGCAAACTCTTCAACACTCACTAAGTTAGACAACGGGATCAACTGCTTATTCCGGTCTGAACGAACATAGATATTCTCAAGATCTGAGGCCGTATTTTGATTCTCCCGGTTCCCCTCGATGATGACATCATACTCTTCACCATCCTGCATAAAGGTCGTCACCAGACGGGAGCCCAGCATAGACTCTAATGTTCGGCCAATGTGCGATATGGAGACGCCAAGATCGGCGGCCCTGTCTTTATCGATGATGACCCTAAGCTGTGGCTTCGTCTCTTTGTAATCATGATCTAACCCCACTAGCTTAGGGTTGTCTTTAGCCTTCTCCAGAATGATATCTCGCCATTTAGCAAGCTCTTCATAGCTTGGCCCACCCAGTACAAATTGCACTGGTTTACCAACCCCACGGCCAAATGCTTGCCTCATGACAGGAAAAGCTCTGACGCCTGCGAGATCGGATAAACGACGGCGAATATCCCCGGTGATCTCAAATGCACTTCTTCTTTGAGCCCAATCTTCCAGCACTATGATTGCCATACCGTTTGAAAAATTGGCACTACGTCCGAAACTTCTTGGTGCGCGGATCAGTAAGCGCTTGACCTCACCGGAATCGACCAGAGGCATTAATCGATTTTCAATTTCATCCATATAGGATTCAATATACTCATAACTCGCCCCTTGAGGGCCGTTAACGATCAGGAACATAGAGCCCCGATCCTCTCTTGGCGCAAACTCTTGAGGGACCTCTTTAACTAAATAAGCACTACACGCCAGAGCGATGAATACTAGAGAGGTCACGACCAGCGGAAAACGCATCAATTTAATGATCAGCGCTTGATATTTCGCCGATACATAGTTCATCCCTGCATCTACTTTCCTGACAAGCCAAGGATCGTCACCCGCAGGTTTAAGCAGTTTCGAGCACATCATGGGACTCAGGGTTAATGCGACGATACTCGAGAAAATCACCGCAGCGCTCATCGCGACCGCAAACTCTTTGAACAGCTTACCCAAATCACCCTCTAAAAAGGTGATGGGCATGAACACCGCAACCAGCACAAGCGTAGTGGCCACAACGGCAAACGCCACTTCCCTCGACCCAAGATAAGCCGCCTTAAGTGGTGAATCTCCCTCCTCAATGCGGCGATGAATGTTTTCCAATACCACAATGGCGTCATCGACGACCATGCCGATGGCCAATATCATGGCGAGCAGAGTTAGCAAATTAATCGTATACCCAAGCGCATACAACACGATAAAGGTTGCCATTAACGAGACAGGTACCGTTATTGCGGGGATTAGCATGGCGCGTACGCTGCCTAAGAACAGATAGATAACCACAATGACCAGAAACATAGCGATAAAGAGAGTTTGATACACCTCTTTTACCGAGGCTTCGATGAATACCGAGCTGTCGTATGAACGTTTAATCTCCATACCGGCAGGTAATGTTGGGTTGAGCTTATCGACAAGTGCATTAGCCGCCCTGGCAACATCCAAGGTATTCGACGTGGATTGCTTGGAAACACCCAAGCCGATCATCGCCTCACGATTTCCCCTGAAGGTGATCCGCTCTTCTTCCGAGCCAATCTCAACCTTTGCCACATCGCCTAATTTGATCAGATAGCCATCATCACCCTCAGCAAGCACCAAACTGGAAAAATCCTCAACGGTTCGAAAACTTCGTTCGACGCGAACGGTGAAATGTCTCTCTTTTGATTCGATGGAGCCCGCCGGAAGCTCGACATTTTCCGAGCGAAGCACTTTTTCAATATCGGCAACGGTCAGGTTCCGCGCCGCGAGTGCCTGTCTATCAATCCAAATCCGCATCGCATAAACCTTACCCCCACCGATGCGAATATTGGCGACACCGTCGATGACAGAGAACCGGTCAGTCAGGTAACGCCGAGCATAGTCGGTCAATTGTAAGGTCGTCATCTGGTCAGACACCAAATTTAACCACATGATGACTTCATCACCACCATTGGCTTTGCGTACTTCTGGCGGCTCAGCTTCCTCGGGTAAATTATTGAGCAAGCCAGAGACTCGGTCGCGAACATCGTTAGCCGCGGCTTCAATATCTCTGCCAACATCGAACTCTAAGGTTACTGTGGAGCGCCCGTCACGACTCGAGGAATTAATATGGCGAATACCTTCGACGCCACTGATGCGGTCTTCCACCAGCTGAGTAATACGACTCTCAACCACTGACGCACTAGCACCTCGATAGTTCGTTTGAATAGATACTACAGGTGGATCAATATTGGGATATTCTCTTAACGGAAGCTTGTCGAAAGAAACGAGACCAAAAGCGATAAGCAGAATACTGATAACGGAGGCAAAGACTGGCCGCTTTACTGAAAGATCAGTTAAAATCATGCGGTAGGCCCTACTTTAGCTTCCTTTAAAAAACTAAATTTTTCACTAAATTGGACTTTAACCTTGTCACCAGGTCTCACCTTGAGGATCCCTCGGATCACCACCTGTTCACCCAATTCGACACCTTTAAGCACTTCGACCCAGCCACGCTTTCTCAGTCCAAGTTCAACCTCTTTCTTAATCACTACCTGTTCCTCATTCACGAGATAGACATAATGCCTATCCTGAATGGGGATGATGGCAGATTCAGGCAAGATCAAGGCTTCTCGGCTCTGCTTAATCAATTTTACCTTCATCAGCATACCGGGAAGCAGTCTATGCTTGGCATTACTGATCTCGGCACGAACCATGACGGCGCGCGTCGTTGGGTTGACTCTACTATCGATAGAAACAACCAATCCGCTAAAGAGCTCATCCGGGAATGCTACCGCGGTGGCTTCCACACTTTTACCTATGGCCAAGGATTGTAAGAAACGCTCAGGAACTGAAAAATCCAGCTTAATTATCGAAATATCATCTAATGTGGTGATCACTGTTCCCGGAGAAACTAGACTGCCTACACTGATATGCCTTAGACCTAACCGCCCCTTGAACGGAGCAGTAATGGCACGGTCCTTTAGTGCCGACTGCGCTTGAACCAGCTCAGCTTTAGTCGTATCGATTAGGGTTTGCAACCTGTCTCTTTCCAGTTCCGCAATCGTCTGACTGGTCACGAGTGAACGGATCCTTTCAAGTTCTCGCTCATGGTCAGTTACGCGTACCTTTGCGACAGTGACTCTGGCAACTTGCTCTCTATCTTGTAACTGAACAAGTAAGCGCCCTTTCTCAACACTATCACCATCATTGAAATTAATTTTCGTCACCACTTCGGTGACTTTAGGGGTTACCGTTATTGATTCATAGGCTTTGCTGGTACCGAGCGCCTCAACCTCATCCCTAACAGGCTCCATAGAGGCTTTAGCAACGACAACATTAGCAATCGGGCGTGTTTTATTTGCTTTGGAAGGGGAATTGGGAGAAAACTCTTGGTAAGCGAACCAAGCCACTGAGACCAAAATTATCGTTATTATTATTTTTTTCATTAATTTTCC